>DITG01000121.1 GCA_002422045.1 Acholeplasmataceae bacterium UBA6190 | reverse complement strand
GATTGATGATATTCGTTCATCATGGAAACTAGAACATGCATTCAAGCCTAACATGACTGAGCAAACCAGATTAAACTATATCAAAGGTTGGCATACCGCTGTTTCTGCAACACGTGCATTCAAAATCAAGTAAATGGTTTCATTTTCAATGCCTTAGGTGTAAGATAGAGTTGAAATGGAGGTATCATTATGTTACATTATGCGACAACAGTTTCTGAACTCAAAGAGCACTTTAAGATCAGAGTTGAAATTGATGGAACACCGATTTTAGTCACTTGGCTTGCTGATGAAGTCTATGCCATCCAAGATCGTTGTACGCATCTGGGTGCATCACTATCAAAGGGGTTGGTGGATGGTCATCACATCAAATGCCGTTCACATGGTGCAGTCTTTGATGTTAAAACAGGAGATCTCATTGAAAAACCGCATCTCGGTCCGCTCAAGATGCCTGCTAAACAAGCAAAAACCTTCCCGATCATCATCAAGGAAGGCAGTATTTATATTGAACTCTAACACCTTGACAGGTGTTTTTGTTTTATAGACCATTCAAAAATGACAAAAGATCTGGAAATGTCAGTTCAGGATTTTCTTCCATCGGCACATGACCCAATCCGGAGTAGATGACAATATCTTCATCGGATAGCTGTAATGCCGTTTTGAACAATTCAACCGTGGATACAGGTATCCATGAATCCTCGCTGCCCCACATCACGAGCACAGGAATGTCCATAGATAGTAGATTGGATAATGCAGAAGATGTGTCGATTGACTCTTGTGTGTTGATCAGAATCGCTTTCCGGTTTCCCGCCCTTCTGAGTAAGTCATAATATCTGTCGACTGTTTCCGATTCGAGAACAGATGCTGATCCATAGACACCTTTCAAGATGGCACCCAGTAAAAACCGTGGTGTCATCTGACTGAACACTGAAGCATAAGGCTCATTTGAAACCAAGTCAAAGAGTGAACTCGAAGGTCTACCCCCAGACATCGATGGGAATACTGCATCGATGAGTACCAAACCTTTGACCTCAAAACCATCGAACCCATGATAGACCGATGTGAAATACCAACTCACACCGCCTCCCATCGAATTACCTCCGATGACAACTTGATCTATGGATAATGAATCTAGTAAAGCTTTGACAACGGATGCAGATCTTCTAATCGATGTCACATGATCAGAAAATCCTTCGGATAATCCATGATAGGGCAAGTCAATCATGATGATACGATAACCTGAATCTTTCAACTTTTCTGCCCAAGGCAAGAACGTATGCGATGATGCAAACGCACCATGAAGTAAGACAATCACCGGATCACCTGCTTGACCTACTTCCTGATAGTGAATCATGATGTCTAGGTCCTGATTCTCAAGTGATGAAATCGTTAATGTCTTGTACTGAGAACTTTCTGTGAAATAAGTTTCTTCTAGATCTGTCAACTCCAGATCAAATCGGTAAAATACAAAAAAGGCAATCACGACCAGTGCCATTAATGACAAGACAAAGATTTTGAATATTTTCAACAATTTACGTATCAATTGGCATCACTCCTTCATATGAAAAATACCATCAAAACCCATTAAGTATATATCGTGGTCTTGCTTCTTGCACTCTTGCGTGGTTTGGGTTGGATCTTCATCTCTGAATATCCAATCATCAACAATCCAACGACAATCTCTTGTTCCCCAACTTGAAGTGTTGATCTGAATGCTACAGATTCGATGTATTGAGGCGTTTTCCAAAAACTTGAAAGTCCCGATTCTGTCAACAGCAGTAAAAAGTTTTGAATCATGGCTGCATTGGCTTGCAAATCTTCTAGGTCATCCCGAATCTGCCCTGTCTTTGGCATGACAACTGCAATGACAACTGGAGCAGAAAACACCTTATTGACGGTAAGATATTGATCGTTTTTCAGGGATTCTTCGAAAGTATTGACATATCGTTTGACGAAGGTTTCTTTGCCTTCGCCTTGGAAAATGACAAAACGCCACGGTTCTCGCATTTTATGGTTTGGGGCATAAATAGCGACATCGAGCAGATCCATGATATGTTCAAGATCGACTGTTTGATTCGTAAACTTCAAGTTGCTAACACGATTGATGATGAGGTTTTTGAGGTTCATTCAGATACATCTCCTTTATCATATGATACCCTTATTATACGAGTATTTTCATTGAACTTGCATCAGGCAGCAAAAAAAGAGTAAAAGGTGAGACATCCTTTTACCCTAAAAGGGACATTATGTAAAACTATACGATTTTTTTAGGATGCAAAGCATTGCCTTCATGGTCTTGGATGATCTTGTCGCGAATCATGTCAAGCGCTGCAGTCAGCAGCATGAAGGAAAGAGCCATGAGAATGGAGTATTGAAGTTTAAAGTTAAATAATGGATACATGATAAATAAGAAAGTCAACATCTGGTAGCCTTGTCTCGTGAGCAATGCTGTTTTTGGCTTGATTTGTTTCAATTGTCTAAACCCCTCACTTTGAAGGATAGACACGAAAACGATGAACAGAATATAACCAATCATCCCGCCATAAACAAAGAGCAACGATGAGTTTGCAATCGATTGATGTTCTGGAAGTATGAGATTAATCATACGTTCACCCAAGATGTAAATGGATAAGAAGATTCCGATGATGATCAAAATCTTGATGAAGTTTTTCATAGAATTCATATCCTTTCGTGATTCGTCATGATGAATGTGATGTGTCAATAGGATGACAAGAGTAACATGATCGCTTCAATACCGTAGCTGATGATCATCGCATAGAGAAATGCAATGATGATGCAAAATGTTCGATCAAGTTGAGAGCATATCTCCTTTATGCTGATGTTGTATTTCTTAGTGTTAATGAGATTCATAATGAAGTAAATTGAAATCATCAAGATGGGTATGATGATGATCGCAATCACATGGAGATTTGAACTGGACAAATCCACAAAGGTTAATTTCAAAGATTCAACAAACATGAAGGATATCCACCAGCTGATGATGACATAAAGGGAAGTTAACGTGCTATTTCTGGTAGACCAAGATCGTATCAATTGGTGTGGTTTATTCAAATGGAGCAATAAATCAGTCTGTTTGAATGCCAAACGCAATCTTGAAAAGATCCAAATGGTTGTCGTGAAAATCAAAGTCCATAGAATGATTGTGTACGTCATATTTTTCTCCTTCGTCTAGATGATAGAAATCTGCTGAGTTAGATCATAAAAATATGATGATATGTGAATTCGGAAGAAATTTGACATGACTAATCACATTAAGTGATTGAAAAATGATTTCAATTTTCTTACGAAGTGTCTTCAAAAAGGACATGGTTTGTGTGTTATAATGAATTTGTATTTGTGACAATGTCAAATCCAAGATAGAAATTTTCTTTAAATTCTGGTTCCTGGAAGATCTGGC
>DITG01000058.1:6008-7434 GCA_002422045.1 Acholeplasmataceae bacterium UBA6190 | reverse complement strand
TGAATTGGTCCTAATGTCTACATCCCCCCCAGGCATTAGGACTCTTTTATTTTCCTAAGATTTATCATATAATGAACTTATATGAAAACGAGGTGTTCATCATGGCTTTTATGGAATGTCATTTCACATCCAAAGTATTGGACTTAAGCGTCTCGGTCAATCTGCTTGTTCCAGACGATATACAGGAAGGCGAAAAGCTCAAAGTGCTCTATCTGCTCCATGGTTATATGGGAAACCATACGGATTGGATGCGTTACACATCGATTGAGCGTTATCTATGGAATCACAGAATGATTGTCGTGATGCCTTCAGCAATGAACAGTTATTATGCGGATATGGTTTATGGAATGCCATGGTTCACATTCATTTCATCAGAACTTCCACAGTTTGTGGAGCGCTTATTACCCATTTCAAAAAAGAAAGAAGACAGATTCATCTGCGGACTGTCGATGGGAGGTTATGGCGCATTCAAAATCGCACTCACCTATCCAAATGCGTTTCAATATGCAGGCTCTCTATCTGGAGCACTCGATGTTGAAAGTGTCAGAAAAATGATGAAAGATACCCCACGGGCAAGACTTTACGATGCCATGTTTGGTCAACTTCCCATTGAAGGATCATCTAGCGATCTGTTTCATCTGGTTAAAAAAAACGTGCAAGCAAAAGAAAAAATGCCACACCTTTACATGGCGTGTGGCACAGAAGATTTCTTGTATCAGGACAATCAGCATTTCAAGAATCATCTCGAAAAGCATCATGTTGATTTCACCTATGTCGAAGGAAAAGGCGATCACTCATGGGCGTTTTGGGATCAGTACATCTTAAAATTTCTGGAACACATCAAACAAGGTCGTTAGACCTTTTTGTTTATCCATAGGATGAATTCGTGGAACATCTTGTTCCAGGCGAGTTCGTTATGCACATCATCGGTTTCAATGTACTTAATGTCAGAGATACCTTTTTTGAGCAGGAGTGCCTTGAAGTTCCTACTGTTATTCAAATAGATGTTATTGAAGTTTTTTTCAGGTTCATAGGATGTCTCGTTTCTGCCAATCGAGATGAAATAGCGCTGATCAGTCGGTAACACTTGAGACTCGATATAGTTTAAAAACGGTGCTTCATTGAACCAGGAAGCCAAAGAGAAGATCCCGACAACTGAAAATAGATGAGGAAATCGACTTGCAATGTATGCTGAGATATAGGCACCCATGGAAGATCCTGCAATCATGGTGTTCTGATATCCAGTTTTGACTCTGTAGTTTGATTCGATCAAGGGTTTGACGGTATGCACAACAAAATCAGCATAAAGATCACCTTGTCCACCGGTCTCGGTATACGTGATTTTTGCGACGAGAGGACTGCTTTTCCATGGTGAATACTCAAAGAGCCTTTCAGGTGAATTGTCAATACCAACGACAATCACATG
>DITG01000058.1:0-5954 GCA_002422045.1 Acholeplasmataceae bacterium UBA6190 | reverse complement strand
TCGGGTAAGAGGATTCTGATGGTTCTCATTTCTTGCTTGTCTTTGAATAAGACAGATTTGATTTCAATATGCTTCATCGCTTTCACCTCACTGTCTATTGTATCATAATCGAGATGGTGAAACCAATCGGCAATCTCTGTGGTAAAATGGAATTATGAAACGTAGGAGGAACAGATGAAAACAATAAACTACGCGAAAACAGGAAAAAAGATCCATCGTATCGGCTTTGGTGCTTGGCAACTTGGTAACACAGAGTTCTGGGGCCATATGTCGGTTGAAGAGGGCATAGCACTCGTCGATGAAGCCATCAAGAAAGGCGTTCGTCTTTTTGATACGGCTCCCGGTTATGCTTCAGGATTATCTGAAACAATCATCGGGCTCGCCATTCAAGGACGTAGAGAAGATGTCGTTATCAATACCAAGTTTGGTCACACCGCTGAAGGTGAAACAGATTTCAGTGTCTTTTCATTGCGCGATCAGATTCAGTCCAGCTTGACCCGGTTACAGACCGATTATTTGGACTCGATTGTCTTACATAACCCATCGATGGATATCTTACTCGGACAAACCATGCATGTTCAGGAACTCAAAAAGTTAAAAGAAGAGGGTCTCATCCGATCATTTGGCGTATCCATTGATACATTCGAAGAGTTTAAAGCCGTTTTAGAACATCTGGATGTTGATGTCGTTGAGATTTTATTCAATGTTTTCTTCCAGGATCCAGCGGAATTGTTCGAGAAAGCACATCAAAAGGGTATTGCCATCATCGCCAAAGTACCACTCGATTCAGGTTGGTTGACCGGCAAATATGATGAGTTTTCAGAGTTTGAAGGCATTCGTTCTCGCTGGGATGATCAAACCATCCTACGCAGGGCGGAACTGGTGAAGGATCTTAAGTCAATCGTGAGAGCCGATGATCTGACACCGTATGCCATCAATTTCATCCTTTCATTTCCTGAAGTGACGGCTGTCATACCAGGCATTCGAAATATCGAACAACTACAGAAGCATTTGCATCATCAAGATTATGTGCTCACCAAAACGATGAAGCAAGCGATGCAAGCGTTATACAAAAACAAAATCGAAAAAGATCCTTTGCCTTGGTAAAAAGGGGAGTTCGCTCCTCTTTATCATGAATATACAGTACGTTATGGAGAGTTTATGGGTACATTAATCAACGTCATTGCCATCATCATTGCAAGTTTACTCGGCGTCATCTTGAAAAAGGGATTGCCTGAAAAAATACAAAAAGGGATCATGCTCGCGCTCGGTATCGGACTTGTTGCCTTATCACTTGGGTGGTTTCTCCAAGACTTTTTAATCATCACTTCTGATGGACTAGCAACACATAGCGATTTATTGATCATTTTGTCATTGGTCTTCGGAGTACTGATTGGAGAAACCATTGACATTGACATGCGCTTGAATCGTTGGGCTGAACAGATCGAAACCAAATACAAACTGCCACCCCTGGCCAAGGGATTCATTGCTGCATCCCTGATTTTTTGTGTCGGTGCGATGGCGATTGTCGGTTCGATCAAGGATGGGCTCTATGGAGACATGACGACCCTGATCATCAAAAGCACACTTGACTTTGTCACAGCGATGATTCTATCATCGGTATTGGGGATTGGTGTCATTTTTTCAGCCTTGAGCGTTCTCATTTATCAAGGTTCCATCACACTGCTCGCGCAAGCTTCACAATCATTTTTGACCCATGAGATGATTACCGCTGTTTCCATGGTGGGTAACATCCTCTTGATTGCAATTGGAATCAATTTCATGGAAATCAAGCGCATCAAAGTTGCCAATATGCTTCCTGCAATTCTGATTCCCATTCTCTATTATCTCGTCATCTCTTTATTTTAGGAGTCTATATGGCCTATTATTTGATCAGACATGGTGAAACATCATGGAACAAAGACAATCGAATCCAAGGTTGGACAGATATCAGTTTGAGTGAACTGGGGTTCAAGCAAGCAGAAGTCTTGGCACATACCTTGAAACATCTTTCTGTTCAAGCGGTTTATTCGAGTGATCTTTCCAGAGCCTATCAAACGGCTTTGGCTTATCAGAAATTGAGTAACCAGCAGATTGTGATGGATCAAGCATTACGTGAAATCCATTTTGGTTCATGGGAAGGTAAGACCTGGAATGAAATCATCACCGAAAACAAAGATGAATACGGTAGCGGACTTTATGACAATCCTGACTCCCGAACACATTTGGGTGAGTCCATGAATATGTTCAAATCGAGAGCTTCACTTCATTTTAGAAGCATTGTCGAAAAGCATCCAAAAGACAATGTCCTGATTTTCACTCATGGCGGTAATATCCGCATGATTATCCTTGACCTTTTGAAGCAGGAAATCGACTTCAAGCATCATATTCCCATTGACAATGCCAGTGTGACTGTCATTGAAAAAACGATAGAAGGAACATTAAGCATTGTGTGTCAAAATGACACCAGTCATTTGAAATCATGGAACTTATGAATTCAGAACCATGCATCATCTGCAAAGGGAAAACCCAGGCATTCCATCATCCGAAAACCCATATCCTGTTTCATGAATGTCCATTCTGTGAAGTGATCTATAAAGACAAGATCCATTATCCGACATATCTTCAGGAAAAAAAGACCTACGATGATCACCACAACTCGACAGAAAACATCGGTTATGTGAATTTCTTGAACAATTTCATTGACAGTGCTGTCTTGCCATTCAAGAAACAGGGTTCCATACTCGATTTTGGTAGCGGTCCTGTGCCTGTGCTTCAATCATTACTCACACATTCAGGAGATTTTGAAGTCGACATTTATGACCCACACTACGCCATTGATTTTAAATTTGACCAGTCCTATGATATCATCACAGCAACAGAAGTCATCGAACATCTCAAAGATCCTGTTGAATCATTCAAACTATTGAAATCTCTTTTGAAAGATGACGGCATCATCAGTATCATGACATTGTTTCATGGACAGAATCATGCGCAGTTTCTGGATTGGTTTTACATTCGCGATGTCACCCATCTTGTCTTCTATACCCCGAAAACTTTGGAAGTTATCGCCAACATCATCGGCATGAAAGTCATCGATACCAATGGCTATCGATACGCTGTAATGAAAAAATGACAGGATATCGTGGTATCATCTTCACCCATTTAACTCAGAGGAGGTTAACTTAAATGAATCAAGTCGCAGTCATCACGGGTGCAACATCAGGCATCGGAAAAGCGCTCGTTGAATTATGTTTGAAAGCACAGATCCACGTCATCGGATTGGCCAGAGATTCAGAAAAAGCCAACAATGTCAAACGTGAATATAGAGATATTTCAGGTGCCAATCTTGATTTTGTCATTGGCGATCTTAAAGACAATGCCAAAGCAAAAGCCTCTGGTGAGGCACTGATGGCGTTGATCAGACAAAAATATGACGGAAAAATCGATATCTTGATGAATGTCGCGGGAACGGTGACATCCGGTTTTCATGAAAATGAAGATGGCCATGAACTGACGTTTGCTGTCAATCATTTGTCCATTTTCATCATCACAAGAATCATGCTTCCTGCACTCAAAAAGTCATCAGACCCCAGAGTGCTTGTCGTCAGTTCACTTTCCCATTATCGTGCCAAGATGAACTGGAACAATGTCGAATCCAAAAAAGGATACAACATCTTGAAAGCGTACAAGACCTCTAAGTTATACAATGTCTTTTTTGTCAAGGAGTTTTCTCGCCGGATTCCTGGTGTGAACATCTATGCGATTGATCCAGGTCTCGTGAATACGGAACTTGGTTTGAAAAATACAACATGGCTGGCGTATACGATATGGAATTGGCGAAGAAACAAAGGAACCGATGTCTATTATCCGACCCGTTTTATGGTTGACATTGCTACACAAGATGCCTATAAAACCATGAATGGACACTATTTGAAAGCTGGGAAATCAATACCAGCCAATCCCATCACCGAAGATATCCAACATGCAAAAAAACTATGGGCATATACGGAATCTTGTACGGGTATGAACTACGATCATATTGATTAACAATCCATTCATCAACATCTTTTTTTTGGTATAATGATGATGTTGATTGAGGTGAACACCATTGAGACCTATTGAAATTCTTGCGCCTTCTGGCAGTCGTGCATCGATGATCGGTGCCATCAACGCCGGAGCCAATGCCATCTACTTGGCTGGGAAGCGTTTTGGTGCAAGAGCATACGCGAATAATTTTGAAGATCATGACTTATATGAAGTGATTCGCTACGCCCACTTGCGTGGCGTTTTGGTCTATGTCGCCATCAACACACTTGTCTATGATGATGAAATCGATGCATTACTTGAGTATACCGATCAATTGGTTAAGCATGATGTCGATGCGTTCATCGTTCAAGACTTAGGTGTCATCGATCTTCTGACCAAACGGTATCCGAAAACAGACATTCACGCATCAACTCAGGTGAATACCCATAACATTCATCAGGTAAGATTCTTAAAAAATCTCGGTGTCAAACGGATCGTATTAGCCAGAGAAACACCGATCGAACTGATCAGACAAATCAAAAAACAAGTCGATATTGAAATCGAAGTGTTTGTCCATGGTGCGCTTTGTGTCTGTTTTTCTGGGAATTGCCTGATGAGTTCCATGCAAGGTGGAAGATCTGGCAATCGCGGCGAATGTGCACAACCTTGCAGACTGCCGTATACACTCATCAAGTCAGGCAAACCTGTCAGTGACATGAGTTACCTGCTTTCCACCAAAGACTTAATGACACTAGAATATGTCGACCAGTTGATTGAAGCTGGAATCGATTCATTGAAGATCGAAGGCAGAATGAGAAAGCCTGAGTATGTGATTCAAGCTGTCTTGTCATATCAGAAAGCCATCCAAGCCTATCAAGAAAAACGTACCTATGCATTCAATGATGACATCAACAAACTGAAAAAAGTCTTCAACAGAGAGTTTACCAAAGGTTATCTTTTTGATGAAAAGCCAAACGATATCAATCATGATTATCGACCCAATCACATGGGCGTCGAATTGGGCACAGTCATCGATTACATGGATCACAAAGTCTCCATTAGGTTGACCGATACACTTGAAATCAATGACGGGTATCGCATCGTCGGGGAAACCGATTATGGCAATACCGTTTCAAGAATCATCAAGGGAAGCGAACTCATCAAAAAGGGAATGCCTGGTGATCTCATCAAATTGGATGTGACCGAATCCATTCAAAAGGGTTCGAGAGTGCTGAAAACGTTGGATTCGAACTTGGAATCCAGTCTTCAACCTTATTTAGATGAACACTACAAGACCATTGGAATCGTTGGTCATGTGGTTGCACGTGCAAACGACATGATGACTTTGATGATCAGTGACCATCATCATGAAGTGACACTCTTCTCCCAAGAGTCTTTGAAACCTGCCCTATCCAAACCGGTTGACCGGATTCAGATTGCTGATCAGATTTCCAAACTAGGTAACACACCGTTTTATTTTGAATCACTTTCAATCGATACCGATGAACAATCCTTTGTACCCATCAAGATGATGAACGAACTCAGAAGAGAAGCGATTGAAGCACTGTCGGTGTTGCGCATGACAAGAGATCAGAAACCCATCAATCTCAAACCAGATTTAACGTGCCATCCGATGGATAGTGAACCACGGATCACACTGAAGGTAACCACCAATAAACAGCTTGATGAAGCCATCAAGTCAGATATCCAAGTGATCTATTATGAAGACATCATCAAAGATGTAACACCATCATCGAGATTGATTCCGGTCAAGAAGAGAATCCAGATTCATGCTGAAGAAATTCAGGCAAACAGTCTTCTGGTTCATGATATTGGTAGTCTTGAAACCAAAAAAATAGATCAAAAGATTGTCACCGATGAATTCATGAATGTCACCAACCGGTATACGGTCAGACTGTTATCCA
>DITG01000089.1 GCA_002422045.1 Acholeplasmataceae bacterium UBA6190 | reverse complement strand
CATCGTTGATACCATCACCGACCATCATGACCTTCCCGAGTTCTTGTTGGTATTTTTTCACACGCTTGACCTTATCTGCAGGAAACATATTGGCTTCGAAGGTTTCAATACCGGATTCCTTGGCAATCGCATGCGCCGTGAACTGGTTGTCTCCAGTGAGTAATATCGTTTTGATTCCAAGAGATTTCAAGTCTTTCATGACATCTTTGGCATGCGCTCTGATGGTATCCATGAGTGCGACAAATCCAATGGTTTGCCCGTTTAAAACGATGGAAACGTTGCTGTGACCGAGAGCGTTACACCTGTCCATTTTTTCCACCAGTTCTGGGTGAATGTTTGAATCAAATCGTCCGATCTGCCATTTGTCGCCAAGAATGACTGCTTCCATGCCACGTCCGGAAATTTCAACGGTTTTGACATCGCTTAACCTTAAGGAGGCATCCAAATGATCAGCAATCGATTTGGCCAAGGGGTGTCTTGACTGTTTTTCTAAAGTGTATAAAACAGATAATACAGTGTTTCTATCCATACTATCAATGGTTTCAATACGGATGACTTTCGGAATACCTGTGGTAATCGTTCCGGTTTTATCCATGATGACTGCTTTGAGTCCGATCATTGATTCCAGTGGTGTGCCACCTTTGATCAGGATACGGTTTCTAGCGCCATTGGAGAGTGCAGAAAGCATTGCTGGTGTGATGGATGCGACCAAAGCACAAGGAGATCCGACGACCAAGACGATGACACCGCGGTTAAATGCATAGGCACTTGTCCACCAGCCAAAGATTGGGGGAACCACCATCAGGAATACAGCCATCAGAATGACAACATAGACATAATAACGTTCAAACTTATCGATGAAGGATTGTGATTTTGTCTTTTCACTTTGTGCTTTTTTGACAAAGTCAACAATTTTCTGAACGATTGAGTCTTTCGGACTCTTTTCGGTTTCGACGATGATCTGGGATTCGATATTGATGGATCCTGCAAATACTTCATCGCCAGTCATCTTGTTCACAGGTAGAAATTCTCCTGTGATTGCTGCCTGATTGAGTGCTGTCGCACCAGAAATGATTTTCCCATCGACGGGGACTTGTTGACCAACCTTGACAACCACCTGATCACTGATATTCAGTGTTTCAACCATGACTTCGGTTTCAATACCGTTTTGTAATAATAATGCAGTCTTCGGTGCAAGTTCTAACAGACTAGTCAATGCTTTTTCGCTTTTCGATGTCGCATAGGATTCGAGTACACCGCTGATCGAGAAAATGAGAATGAGCACTGCACCTTCGGAGTAGTCGCCGACGATGAATGCACCAAGTGCAGCGAGAATCATCAGGATTTCAACGTTGAGCGCTTTGTTGTGTAGTGTTGCAAGTATGCCTTCTTTCGCCTTCGCGAAACCTCCAATCAGAAACGACAAACCAAAAACCAAAGCGACATACCATGGTTCAGGTTTCCCCTGACTGAGTGCAAACCCAATGATGATCAAGATCACTGAAATCATCACGGATGATGTTTCGATCATCAACTGTTTTTTGGTCATTTGAATCCTCCAAGATTATTTATCTACTACTATTTTATCATATCCTCAATCCTCATTATAAATAAAGGCTTCATTTATTATAAAAAGATGTCTTAATTATAATAATAATAATTCAAAAGTGGAAGATGACAGAAGATGCATACATTTACAATTGCAAGATGTTTGATCATTGACAATTTAGTCACTCAAAAAGATTGATCGTGATTCGATTTTTTCATACATCTGTGAGGTATATCTCGTCATTTTTGATATACTATATAAGAGGAGATGATCACTATGCAATATATCTATGAAAACCATCGTATCTATGTATTAGACGAACAAAGTAAAGTCATTGTCAATGCAACTTTCCCATTCATCAAGCCAGGCATTGTCGTCGTTGATCACACCTATGTGGATCCGTTGCTCAGAGGCCAAGGTATCGCATCGCAACTCATGCATGAAGTCTATCGTCATGCCAAATCCAAAGGATTTAAGGTGGTTGCGACATGCCCATACGCCGTGGTATGGTTCAAGAAACACAAAGAATGCCAGGATATCATGGATGAAGAAACTCAGGCTGTACTTGCGCCTGAATGTCTGATCTAGTCAGGTGAATGGCAGATGAAGAAACCATTACTCATTTTAGTTGCCGGAGGTTCAGCTTCCGGAAAAAGCACCGTCGTCAGAGAAATACTCGAAAAGGCGGGTCTAGAAGAAGTACTCATCATCAAGCATGATGATTACTATCTTGATCAAGGCGATCTTCCTCTGGAAGCTCGTTATTTGACCAACTACGACCATCCTAGTTCACTGGATAATCAATTGCTTTATCTTCATCTGCAAGCATTATTAAGTGGAAAATCCATTGAAAAACCAACCTATGATTTTGTGATGCATACCCGTTCAAGAGTGATTGAACATGTCGAACCAAAACCCATCATCATCGTTGAAGGCATTTTGATTCTTGAAAATGAAAAGATCAGGGATCTATCTGATATGAATCTCTTCGTTGAACTCGATGACGATACCAGATTCATCAGACGCATGCTTCGTGACATGAGAGAAAGAGGCAGAAGCCTTGAAAGCATCATCAGCCAGTATGAGAATACGGTCAAACCGATGTATCACAAGCACATTAAACCAACGAAACGTTATGCGGATGTCATCATACCGAATGACCGTAAGCATGATATCGCTGTCGATTTGATTGTCACCAAAATCAAACAGATCATCGGTGAAATCAAATGATGCTCTTTGTTGCCGCCATGGCATCAGAAGTGAGTGCTATCCTCAAGGAACACCCAACAGTTCAGTCACTATTGATCACAGGCGTCGGCAAAGTCAATGCCGCAAGTCAGTTAAGTGCTTATTTGTCGAGACATGATGTGAGTCATATTGTGAATCTGGGTTTTGCAGGTGCAACCGAACCCTATCAGACAGGTGATCTGGTCATCATCGATGATGCGAAATATCACGATTTTGACCTATCGATGTTTGGCTATGACAAAGGCCAGGTCCCAGGTATGCCAACATCATTTACCTCAGATCTACAATTAAAAGAGAAGGTTTCCTCGGCATTGGCAAAAGTCAAATTTGGTCATTTGCTCACTGGAGATGTCTTCATGACAGAAAAAAGACAGGGCAGTTATTTGGTCGATATGGAAGGTGCGGCACTGTATCATGTTGCTCATCTTCATCATGTACCAATCATTGCCATCAAGGTTGTCTCCGACATCATCGGATCAACCAATCACTTGGAACAATACCAGAAATTCGAGGCTGAAGAAGGTGCAAATATCCTCCTTCATGTCTATCGATTAATCAAGGGGTGATCTCATGAAAGGTCTCATCGTATTTAGCAATCATATGGAAGATGTTGAAGCGTTGGGCACACGAGCACTGCTTAAAAGAGCAGGGCTTGATGTCAAAAGCATCACATTCGAATCCACACTTGACCTCAAAACCGCATTTGGCTTACCCATTCAAGCCGATCAGTTCGGATCTCATACAAAGTATGATGATTATGATTTTGTCGTGATTCCTGGTGGAAGATATGTTGCAATGACCATAGATTCTGACACTGAAATTCAAAAAATCGCCAAGCATTTCGATCAGAAGAAACAGTTGGTTGCTGCCATTTGTGCAGGACCAAGATTTTTAGGGCGTGCGGGCATATTGAATGGCAAATCATTCACTGCGTTTACCGGAAGTGAAATCGACGCACCCAAAGGTTTTTATCAGCCATCAAAAAAAGCCATCAGAGATACGCATATCATCACGGCACGCGGTGCTGGTGCAGTCTATGAATTTGCTTACGAAATCGTCAGTTATCTACAAGGAGAAGAAAAGGCCAAAAGTCTGCTAGAAAACATTCTTTACTAGCAATTTTGATCATCACATATGAAGACAAAACGTAGTTTCAGTGCCATTTACTGGCCAATATTAATCGAGTTGCTCTTTTTTGTGCTCATGAGCACAGTCGATACACTCATGCTTTCCAATTATAGCGATCATGCGGTTGGATCTGTCGGGAATGCAAACACATTGATCATGATGTTTGCAGTGACCTTGCTGATCATCACCAACGGGGTTGCTGTTTTGGTTTCTCAGTATATCGGGGCTAAAAGAGATGACTTAGCACAAAAAGTCATTGGAAACGGTATAGTATTGAATCTGTTCGTTGGTATCTTGGCAGCAGGGATCATGCTACTTTCAACCGATCAGTTGCTGCAACTCGTCAATACAAAACCAGTCCTTTACAACGATTCAAAAATCTATTTTCAAGTCATTGCCATATCGCTTGTCTTTGTGGCAATGTCCAATATTGTAACAGCTTCGTTACGTAGTTATGGCTATGCGAAACAAATCACGATTGTTGTCATCATCGGCAATATCTTCAACATCATGGGCAATTATCTGTTGATTTACGGACGTTTTGGTTTTCCTGAACTCGGTGTCTATGGTGCTGCTTTATCGACACTTTTTGTACGCAGTCTCATGCTCTTGGTCTATCTGGCCATGGCATTTGTCTTGGTCCATGTCAGAGTGAAGCACATCAGAATCGAGAAAGAATTATCCAAACAGATCTTGAAAATCGGATTACCAAGCGCTGGTGAAAGCTTAACATATACCATCATGCAAAGCATCATTTTGGGTATGGTCAACCAACTCGGTCCAGATATGACAACATCAAGATCATACATCAATACCATCTTGACCTACATCTATGTTTTCTCATTGGCCTATGCATCTGCCAATGGAATCATGACAGGGTACTACATTGGTGAAAGAGACTACAACAAAGCTCATTAACAAACCATGAAAACAGCCATCAGAAGCATGTTCATTGTGATTGCTGCAACTTTGCTCGTCAATCTATTTTCAGGTCAAATCGTTGGTATTTTCACAAGTAACCCGACCATCGTTTCAACCGTCAGAAACATCTTGTGGCTTGCAATTTTACTGGAATTTGCTCGAAGCTTCAACATGATATTCATCAGTGCACTCAGAGCTGCCGGCGATACCGCTTTTCCGCTTAAGCTAGCCATTGTGAGCATGATCGGGATCACCATTGGTCTTGCATATCTGTTTGGAATCGTGTTGAATTTGGGCCTCTTTGGCATCTATATGGCCTATGTATCTGATGAACTCTTTCGAGGGGTATTTATGTATGCGAGATGGCAATCTAGGAAGTGGGAAGCGAAGAGCAGTTATCTTGAAAATACAGTCTGAAATCAGACGTTTTTTGACCTCATTTTCGATACTGAAAAAAGATGAAAAAACCCAGTATTTTACCTTGACAATTCATAATAAATTGGTATAATTATATATGC
>DITG01000003.1 GCA_002422045.1 Acholeplasmataceae bacterium UBA6190 | reverse complement strand
CATCGGACCTGCTTTCGGTTCGTTCCAACGAAACGCTTTAGGCTTTTCAGCCCTCGTCTTCTACATGACACCTTACATGATGAATGTTTACAAATCTGCGTTTTCAAGTATTTCCAGAGATCAGTACATGACGATGGATCTCTTTGGATTTACCCCTTACCAGCGTTATCGCTACATCATCATCCCTCAGGTCATCCGGATATTGATGCCACCGATGATGAATAATTTCTCGATGATCATTAAAGGCAGTGCACTACTCAATGTGTTAAGTTACAACGAACTCTATTACGCGATTCGCGTTGCTCAATCCAAGACATTTGCTTTTGTCGAAGGATATCTTCTGATGTGGGTCCTGTACTTACTGATCACACTGCCGCTTTCTCAACTGACAAAAATGATTGAAAGGAAGTGGTCATTGTGAGGATTGAACTGAGCAATATCAGTCATACCTATGACGTTGAAGTCTTGAAACAACTGAACTTGGTCCTCGATGGCTACAAGTCTGTTGCCATTATCGGCGTTTCAGGATCCGGTAAGTCAACCTTGATCCGTCTGATGAGCGGTCTTGAACAACCCACAAGTGGACAAGTGAACATCAATGGCTATTCGGTCAATGATGAAGTTTATCGGAAAAGTGTCGGTTTTGTCTTTCAAAACCATAATCTCTTCCCCCATCTGACATTGAAGAGAAATATATCGCTTGTTCTCGAAAAAACAAGAGGCTATGCGAAGGAAAATGCTGATGAACAAGCTGATTTTTACTTATCCATGCTTCATCTATCCGATCAAGCCAATAAGCTTCCGAAGAATGTCTCCGGTGGTCAAGCACAACGTGCATCGATTGCACGTGCCCTGTCCATCAAACCGGATATCATCTTCTTGGATGAACCGACTTCTGCGTTAGATCCGATTTTGACCTATGAAGTCCTTCAAGCGATTGAAGAGTTGAAGGGGTTGGGTAAAGATTTTATCTTCGTTACCCATGTGATGCATTTCGTCAAAGATTTCGCGGATTATGTCATTTTCATGGACAAAGGCGAAATCGTTGAGCAAGGTAAACCTGAAATCTTGGATCATCCCAAGACAGTTGAACTACAAGAATTCATGAAAAAGGTGAGATAAGATGAACACATATCTTTTACCAGGATTGGTCGCCAACGCAGCCAGCATGGGCTATAACTGGATGTACAATACAGCCTATCTGGAAAATCTTAGTTTGAAAAAAAGTTTGCTTTTCCAAAAGCCTAGCCTGGAAGAATATACGGAGGCAGGCAAGTCCTACTTCGCATATCCCGATGCCCAAGTGGGTTCCGTATCGACACAAGGGATGTTTTTAAAATGGCTTTATGAGGCTCTTTTGAAGAATCCTTCACTGGATCGTCAGGGGTATGAATCATTACTCTACCAGCACATCGGACCCGGTGGTAGCTACAAAGGTTATATTGAAACCTATGGCAAGAAAATGATTGTCAATGTCATAAACCGTGAATTGAAACTCGGTTACCCGGTGCTTAACATTCATGATGATCACTTGGTTGGCTTCATTCCTTATCTGGTATGCAAAGAACTGAAATTGTCTAATGAGCAAGCACTAGATTTGGCAAACCTATTCACTGACTATTCGGAGTATGCTGCTTTCTACACTGTCTTCGATTATGTCTTTGATCATCTTGGACAACAACCATTGCCAAAGATTCTCTTGGAATCCATCGAACTTGCACCCAAACATTATCAAGTTCACCTGAAAGCAGCCCTTAATATGGACAATACTACTTTGTTTGTTCAAGAACATGCTGGTATCTCTTGTCATATTCCATATTCGGTTCCAGTCATCTTCCATCTGCTCAGTCATTCATCCTCTTTTGAAGAACTGATAGAGAAGAATACCAAACTTGGCGGAGCCAGTTCGGATCGAGGTTTATTGCTCGGTGCGATCATGCATCAGATATCTAAAGCTCCACAATCATGGATTGAAAAACTCAAATCTTAACAGATGAAGGATTTCACACTGGTGAAGTCCTTTTTTGATGCAAAAAAAAGACTGCAGCGCAGTCTTTTAAGTCATCCTGTCAAGATTTGAAAGAGGTATTCCCCATATATACACATACAGAAAACAAACACTACATTCGAAATCAGTTCTTAAAGCTTAAATCAGTACATCCCAAATACTTTAATCTTTAATCTAGTCAAACTAAAAATCTATATATGGGGAATACACCTTCATCTTACAACATTTCATGCAAAATGTCATCTTTTTGATCGAATTTTATCTGGATATGATTTAGGATTATTCATATCTAAACTTAATTCTTCATAACCTGTTGGTTTTGAGGACAATGTCCTTGTTTTCTGCATCATTGATCATCTTCATCACTTCAGCTGAAATCTCTGATGATGATTTGGTTTTAAATGATTCATAGGGATACACTGGCAAGATGGTCAAATGTCTTGGTGTCGATTTGAAAGGGGTTCTTTTCTTGGTCAGATGATTGCCATCAAAGCGAATGACCAAAATATCCGCTTCTGCTTTCAATGCAAGTTTGAAAGCACCGGATTTCATCTCTGTGACTTTCTGTTCATGACGGTACTTGATATTGCCTTCAGGAAAGATTGAAATTGCAAGTCCATTTTTTACGGTAAGCACTGCATGCTCAAGGTCACCTGCTGTTTCCCGGTGATTCTTTCGGTTGATCGGAAAGACATCATAAGCCCTGAGCCACTGTCTCAAGATAGGGACGGATAGCACAGACTTCTTTGGTGTGAAGGTAATCGGTCTGTTGAAGACTTCAAGTAGTGCAAAGGCATCCGAGTAAGCTTTGTGATTGGCATAGACGACAAGTTTGCCAGTGGATGGAATGTTTTCCAATCCACTCACACTGACTTTTAGACGAATCACCAGGTGATTCATGAACTTTGCGATACTTTTCATCAGATATGCTTTGTAGGGATGTGTTGATGATAAGATCAAAACGATTGGAAAGTGTGTGAGGTAAACTATAATGACGGCAATGAAGCCAATGGCATAGGATGCGATTAACCAGATGGGGATATAGAGATAGCCAAAAGTGACCGAAAGGAAAATCAGTGATATCAGATAAGTGATGACAAATACTGTAGTTGCCATGGATGACCTCAACTTGTGATGTATTGTTTTCATCATATCATATGCATCAAAAAACATCACGACAAACGACATAAAAAAGACCCTGTGACGGGTCATGACTTTATATCTTGAGCACTTTTTCAATCGCACTAGCAATCAGTTCATGTCCGAGCAACTTCGGATGAACGCCATCCCAGGTCAGTTCTTCCATGGTGTAGACCTGATTGGCTTGATCAAATACAGGCTGTAATGCCAAATAAACGGTCTGGTTGCGTTTGGCAAGCGTTTCGACAGCCAAGATGATATCATCAATGTCATCTTGCCAGATGTCCTTGTAATGTCCCATTTTGAGCACAAACGGACTGATCAATAGGATTTTGGTATCTCTTTTGCTTGATAATATCCGATCGATTAATGACTGATACATATCTGTAAATGTCTCAATCGAATATGGTTTGCCCCATTCATGGTGGTGCCATACATCGTTGATCCCGATATAGATTGATAAAACATCAGGCTTTAACGCAAGCGTGTCGTTTTCCCATCTTTCAATCAGTTCATTGACTCTGTCTCCACTGATGCCTTTGTTGTAGATGGAAAGTTCCGGATGACGACTCTGTAAGACGTTCACATAGCCATCGCCTAAACTTTTCTCTTGGTTGCGGTCCCTGTTACAGTCTGTGATTGAATCGCCTTGGAATAGATAAATTGGTTTTTTCATAAGTTGTCCTTAATGTCCTGATAGAGGATGATGTGTGTGTCAAAACTATTGTCTTTCTTGATTTCAATCCATCTCAAGCCTTTAGCAAATCCCTTTGGACCGTAATCATAATGTCCACTGACGCGTCCATAGGCGAGTGCGATATCCTGATGGATAAACTGATAATCGTTATAATGATCGTGTCCTGCAAAGATCGCTAGTGTGTGACGGTGAGAAACGATGTTGTTGAAGAATCCCGAATCATATGGGGGTGTTGAAGGTTTTTCCAGATAATTGCCTTGATAAAGGTCTTTGTCTTCGGGTTGGACAAGGTTGTATTCCGGAAGTGGGATATGAAGGAAGAGCATACTTTGGGTGGTTGAAGTTAAAGAAATCATCTGTTCATACCATTGCATCTGTTCTGTTGATATCGATCCATATCCCCATGTCTGTTTTTCGCCAATGGCATAGTATTGATCGACATGCGTATCCATGAAGATGAGCTGATATCTGGGTTGTCTTACTTGATTCTGAATCAAGATAGAAAAGTTCGAGTATCCTAATGCCTTGGGACCGGGGCTGAAGATCAAATGCTTGGATCCTTTCAATGCACTGATCAAAGTGAGGTAGGAAATCCCATGATCGGTGTCATGATTTCCAAACACGAGAGTCCATGGTATGCCAAAGGCATCCATCCATTGAACAAGCTTTCGATAAAGCATCTCTGACTCAGATGACATCGTCTGATCACCTGTGAGTACAATGAGATCGGGATGTAGTGATATTACAGCTTTACGTATACCTTCCAAAGTCAATCGATCGCTTGCTTCATTCATGAGATGCAAATCGGTAAACTGAATGATCTTGATGACTTCGGAAGTGATGGATAAATTGATAACATTCATGTCCGTTTCGATTCTATTCAATACCTCGCTCCAGTGTGAAAACTTGAGATCAAAATGATGTGCAATATCATCATGATTAAAGTGATTCCATCCCATCCATGCCGTTTGAATCCCTGTTTGCTTTCCAGCCATGGCATCTGATGTCTGATCACCGATGAACAGACACTGATCAGGATTCAAATCATAGCGTTTCAACAGTTTTAAGAGTCCTTCCGGATTCGGTTTCTGGAAGATCAGGTCACTCGCTGTGATGATGTCATCAAAGTAATCGAATATCCTCAGTTTTTTCAGTTCCTCAGTTGCAATCTCTTTCAGCTCAGAAGTCACCAAAAAGAGATACACAGGATATCTCTTGAGACTTTGCAACATCTCAAGGGTGCCATCAAACAATTTTAGAAACTTGTCTTGATTCATCTGATGCAACATCATCACTTTTTCTAGGTACCGGTCATCTTGACGTTTGTAAAGCATCTTGATCACTTCAATGTAAGATTTTGCAAATAAATCTTGTCTAGGAATTGCAGATAATGGTACATCCGGAGGATATTGAGTTGTGAGCTTTTGATAGATGGTTTCAACCAGTTGATCACTGTCGATCAATGTCCCATCCATATCAAAAAAGACTGCTTTCAGCATAGGATCTCCTAAGATTCGATCAAGATGGTCAAAATATAGATCCAACCTTCTTGAGTGACATTCTGTTTGATCTGGAATGTATACCGCTTCTTTTGCTCAATCAAACCTTGTTCGAAATGACAAATCGCGATACCTAAATCGAGTGCTTGCATGTCAAAAGGCATCATGCTCGCGTAATTTGGGGTTTTTTCCAAATAGAAATGCACCTGATTTTGATCCATGATGATTCGCCATGGCTGCTTGTTAGAAGCTGAAGGACCAATCTGGACATACTGAAGACATGGTTTCATCCATTCATTTACAAATTGGTCAAAGAGAGGTTGCTCGCGGTTTTCAAGGTAAAACATTTCAGAAAATGGTTTTCTGCTGTTTGCTTTGGCCATATAGCGAATGGCCTTTTCAAAGAAACGTCGATTGGCTTCATATCCGATGGGCGTGATGGCAGGGATGATTTCATTGTTTTTGGTGTAGGAGTCAAAAGAACTGCGGTTGAACGTTCCACCCAGCCAAACAGTACCAAATCCTTCTTTGGTCAACATCAAAATCATCTGTTCAAATAAATAGCCATAATCCACAATGGCGAAAAAGGTATTCTCAATCACACCTCCAACAAAAGCTGGAGCGTTTTTGATGAACCCATACGTTCCGATTTTTTTGGCTTCTTCATCAATTAAAGTTTCTTGATTGTAAAAAAAATACCTGATCTGGTAACCAAACGGACCTTTTCTCGGTTCCAGTTTGGTGATGATATCGCCAATCAGGTCAACGTCATGCTGATCAAGCGGTTTCTTTTCATAGGTTCTTACGGATTTTCGATCGAGAATTGCGTCAGTCATAGGTTCATCTTCTTTCTATCATGACTATTGTATCAAACATTGGTGAATCTGTGATGCCTCATTCATACTTCATGGATATTTTTTGATCCATGATCATTCAGGTTTTTATCCTGTGATTTGAATGCATTTATCCGAAAATCATGTGATTCCATGTGCTCGATTCCATGATGATTGACACACATTCGGTCTCATGGTATGCTTAATTTGTACTTCAAATGATTTAACTAAACCTGATGGGTTCAACATACCAAAAAAACTAAAGAAAAGAGAAAAGAAATGAAATTAGCAATCATTACAGATTCAGCATCAAATTTATTGCCAACCACGCTTAAAAAGTACAAGGATCTCTTCGTTATTCCCCTGATGATCGTCATCGATGGTAAGAATTTTAGAGATCAGATTGAAATTTCCGCTCAGGAAGTTTATGAAAAAATCGACACCAATCATATCACTACCAGCTTGCCCAATCTCGATGACTTGACAGAACTGTTAGAATCACTTAAGAAAAAAGGTTATACCGATGCACTCGTCATCAATTTGTCTTCTGGTCTATCAGGAACATTCAATGCATTCAGACTCGCCTTTGAATCCGTTACAGGCATCAACATCACCCATTTAGACTCCAAGACACTCGGTGGCGGATTAGGCTACATGATCGAGTATGCGATGGAACTTGCAGCGCAGAAATTGCCAGTTGCAGAAATCGTTGAAAAACTCAAGAAACTGCGTTATGAAGACAGTTTGGCCATTTACACAATCAATACGCTCAAGTATTTGAAGCGTGGTGGTAGAATCGGCAAAGTCGAAGGCACCATCGGTGAACTTCTTCATGTCAAACCAGTCATCACCGTCAATGACGAAGGTGTCTATGTCACGTTGTCCAAAGCCATCGGACTCCAAAGATCACTGATTGCCATGAAAGATCTGCTCGTGCAGAAATTTGGCACAGACTTGATTGACTTGACTGTGCATTATGGCGATGACCAAGCCAAAGCTGCTGAACTTGGAGAAAAACTCAAGAATCAACTGAATGTCAGACACTTGCAGTTGTCACCACTGACACCAGTGCTTGGTATTCATACAGGACCCATGATGTTTGCCTATGTGGCAAGACGTATTAAATAATCACTTCAGAGCCCACCCAGGGCTCTTTTTTTTAGCGTGTTGGTTTCCAGTAATCTTTTAGCCAATGTGCAACCATTTTGGGTTGTCTGTCACGGGTGAAGACACCTTTTTTGTTGCCATGGATTCGAGTGAGTCCCGGTTTGGTCATGAAATCTGCGAAATTCCAGACATGTTCGCCAATCACAAAGGGCAACGCTTTGAGTGTCTTGACGTAGGTTTGAATGAATTCAAGCTGGTATTCCTCAGAAAATACCGAAGCAGGTAACGTGTGGAGTCCAGCAATGGTATCCG
>DITG01000133.1 GCA_002422045.1 Acholeplasmataceae bacterium UBA6190 | reverse complement strand
CTGTGCGAAACACAATACCTAAAATTAAAAAAAATGAATTTTTCTTTTTAGCAGTGTGCTATCTTGTCTTTTTCATGCTAATGTGATACCATAGTTTCAAACAAAGAAGGGTGATCCTGATGTTTGCAAATACTATGGCTGTATATTATTACGGATATCATTAAAAAAAGGACTGCCCGGCATTCCTTTTTCAGATGTTGAAGGAACAGCCAAACCATGACTAACGTTCATCCTTGGGGTTCCTCGGGGATTTTTATTTTATATCACAAGGAGAAATATCATGATTGTTCAAATGAAAAAAGGTCATACCAAAAAAGAGTATGAGAAGATTGTCGATTTTTTAAAGTCCAAACAACTCGAAATCATTGATGCAAGTTCTGATGAGATTCGCGTTTTTGGCATCATTGGAGACACATCGTCTTTGGATCCTTCGGACTTATATGCTTTTGAAGGCGTCAAGGAAGTTACCAGAGTCTCGACACCTTTCAAAAAGGCGAGTCGCAGTTTTAAGAAATCGGATACGATTATCAAGTTTGATCATGGTGTCGAAATCGGTTCTGATCAGTTTGTCGTGATGGCAGGACCTTGTTCTGTTGAAAACGAAGAACAACTCAGAACAATCGCGAAAAGTGTCAAGAAAAGTGGCGCACAGTTTTTAAGAGGTGGCGCGTATAAGCCCAGAACATCACCTTATGCATTTCAAGGTCTTGAACTTGAGGGTTTGAAATTGCTTAGAAAAATTGGTGATGAAACCGGATTGAAGATTGTCACAGAAATTCCTTCGGCTGACTTACTGCCTGTTTTCGAACAATATGTCGACATCATCCAGGTTGGCGCACGCAATATGCAAAATTTTCATCTCATGAAAGCTCTTGGAAAATCCACAAAACCCATTTTGTTGAAGCGTGGACTCTCAGCAACCATCGAAGAATGGCTGATGTCTGCCGAATACATCATGGCTGGCGGAAACGAACAAGTCATTTTGTGTGAACGTGGTATCAGAACCTTTGAAAAATACACAAGAAACACCTTAGATATTTCGGCAGTCCTTGCAGTCAAAGAACTGTCTCATTTGCCAGTCATCATTGATCCATCGCATGCCGCAGGACGATGGAACATGATTGAGAAACTTTCGCTTGCCAGTCTTGCAGTCGGTGCCCATGGACTGATTGTCGAAGTGCATCACGATCCCGAACATGCTTTATCCGATGGCGCACAATCTCTGAAACTCAAAAAATTCGATGCTATGATGGATCAACTTGAAAAAGTTGCCGATGTGCTCGATAAAAAGTTGAGATGAAGATTTTTATTGTCGGACTTGGACTGATTGGTGCATCCTATGCGGAAGGATTGACTCTGTCAGGTCATACGGTCTATGCATACAATCGCAATCCTGAAATCACCAAACTTGCTATCCAAGAAGGTATCATTCATTCAAATAGCAGCATGGATCAACTGAGCCAATCGGATGTGGTGATTTTGGCTTTATATCCGAAACATAACATCGAATTCATCAATGCACACAGACATTTGCTTAAAAAAGGTCAACTCATCACAGATGTCAGTGGTACCAAATCCTGGATGATGAAAGAACTTGAGACTTTGTTACCTCAAGGTGTGACCTATACCTCGACACATCCTATGGCAGGCAAAGAGACTTCCGGATATCATGCAAAAGACAGTCGGATCTTTAAACGTGCCAATTATATCATCTGCAAAGGGTCCAGAAGTGCCGCTACAGACGAATCCATCTTGAGGACAATTGCAAACGACCTCCATTTTGGTAAAATAACAGTAGTGGATGCCAAAACACATGACGAATTGATTGCGTTCACTTCTCAGCTGACGCATGTGCTTGCGGTCGCACTCATGCATGCGGATACATTCAAAGAGACGAAAGAAGCGACAGGAGATTCATTCAGAGATCTTACAAGAATTGCAAAAATCAATGAAATCATGTGGAGCGAACTGTTTCTTGAAAACAAACAAGCGCTCATCGATAAGATCAACCATTTCAAGGAAGAACTGGATCATGTCAAATCCATGATCGAGTCAGACGATAAGGAAACACTCCAAACTTACCTCAAGATAGCGAAAGAAAAGAGGAAGACTTTTGATGTTCATTAAAATGCCGAATTATGAAATTGTCATTGAAACCGGTGGTATCCGGTCTCTTTCAACATGGATTCATGAAGTCTATACCTATCCGAACCTGTTTGTTGTCACCGACAGACATGTCGATCAACTTTACCATCAGACACTGATCGATGCACTACCTGATTTCATCTTGTCGTTCGTTGTGATCGAACCCGGTGAATCATCCAAATCACTTTCAACCTATCAAGCGGTCATTGATCAATTGATTCATTTAGGTATGAAACGCAATCATATGCTTGTCGCATTTGGTGGTGGTGTGGTCGGAGACCTCACAGGCTATGTTGCAGCAACACTGTATCGCGGTGTACCCTACATTCAAATACCAACAACCTTACTTGCCCAAGTCGATAGCAGCATTGGCGGAAAAGTCGGTATCGACTTACCTCAAGGTAAAAACCTGATTGGTGCTTTTTACGATCCCAAACTGGTGATGATCGATCCGCTCTTCTTATCAACGCTTGATGAAAGAGAATATCATAACGGACTTGCAGAGATGATCAAGGCTGGTCTGATCGGTGATCGAAGACTTTATCAGCATTTGCTGACGTATGATCAAGTCACTGAACAAGAAATCGCACTCTCTATCGGTGTCAAACGTGATCTCGTTTTAATGGATCCCTATGACCAGAAAGAACGCATGTATTTGAATTTTGGACATACTTTTGGGCACGCCATTGAAAAAAAACATCACTATCAGATCTACAAACACGGAGAAGCAATCAGCTATGGTATGTTGATTGCCTTACAAATCGGTATCAGACTGGGCGAAACCAAGCCAGAACTCTATGAAGAGGTCAAGGAACTGCTGCTCAGATTGAATCTTGTGAAAGAACCACTACTCAATCCAATGCACTATGCAGAAGATATCCTGACTGACAAAAAGTACTTATCCGATGGTCTGAACTATGTCATCGTCCCTAAAGTTGGGGTTGCTAAAATCATCAAGTTGAAAGAAAGTGACTGGTCATGAATGTTACCATCACACCACGTCCGCTTTCTGGAACGCTCAAAGTCATTTCAAGCAAGTCGTTATCTCACCGGTATGTGATTGCATCAGGGCTCGCCAAAGGAAAAAGCACCATCACCAATGTGCTCGATTCCGATGACTTGACTGCAACCAAACATGTTCTTACTCAACTGGGGACAAGGTTCGAAGATGATCACATCATTGGGTCAGAACTCAAACTGAATCAAAAAGAACTCGATTGTAATGAGTCAGGTTCAACATTACGATTCATGATTCCTATCGCGATGTGTCAAAAAGAAGCTGTGACATGGACAGGAAAAGGTCGTCTCAAAGATCGTCCTTTGGATGTCTATTTGGATCTATTCGATCAAAAGAAAATCACTTATCAGAAACCAGAAACAGGATATTTACCACTGACGGTCAAAGGTCCACTCAAAGAAGGTCATTATCCACTCAAAGGCAATGTCAGTTCACAGTTCATCACTGGACTTCTTTATGCACTGCCCTTGCTCAAAAAAGACAGCATCATCGAACTGACAACGCCACTCGAATCCAAAGGATATGTCGATTTGACTTTAGATGTACTTCAGTCATTTGGCATACATATTCTGTCGACCCCACCTTTTTACTACATCAAAGGAAATCAGCACTTTCAACCAATCAAAACATCGATTGAAGGCGATTATTCTCAAGCAGCTTTTTGGATGGTAGCAGGTTTGATAGGAAAGAAAATTGATTTGACCGGGTTGAATCCGGTATCTAAACAAGGTGACATGAAGATTGTTGATCTGCTCAAAGACATGGGCGGGCAAGTCGTTTTTGATCATGTGTCTAGAAGTTATCAGATTGAACCATCGACAACCTATGGAATGAAGATATCTCTGACTGATATTCCAGATTTGGGTCCAATCTTGATGGTACTTGCCGCACTCTCATCGGGAACTTCTCGATTTGAAGGTTGTGAACGACTGAAAATCAAAGAATCTGATCGTCTGCAAGCGATGGTAGAGAATCTAACGACACTAGGCGTTGATATTTCAGTGTCAGGCGATGTGGTAACCATCATCGGTCAACCCACGTTCAAAGGCAATCAAACAGTCGATGCTTTTAATGATCACAGAATCGCGATGGCCATGGCGATCGCAGCCATACGATCAGAGGGTCCCATCACCATCACAGGTGCACAGTCCGTATCAAAATCTTATCCTCAATTTTTTTGCGATTACCAAACTTTGGGAGGTATTATTCATGAATCTTGATGACATGAGAATTCAAATCGACGACATCGATCTTCAGATGCAAGAACTGTTCAAAAAACGTATGGCCATTTCCAAAGCCATCGGTCAATATAAGAAAGATCATCATCTGCCAGTCTTGGATCCCAACCGAGAACTTCAACTCCTGAGCAAGAGAAGAGCATCCTTGAATGATGAAAGTTTGTGGCCACTTTATGAATCATTTTTGAAAGAAATCATGAGACTTTCGAAGGAGATTCAGTAATCATGGATCGTTATGGTTTACTCGGCAAGCAAATCGGATATGCGAAATCTCCAAAGATTCACCAATATATGGCAAAAAAATTAGGTTTGGATATCCGTTATGATCTTTTTGATGTTGAAGAAAATGACATCCCTGCACTGATGAAACTCATCAGAAATCAAACCATCAAAGGCATCAATGTGACCATCCCTTACAAACAGACGGTCATGAAATATCTGGATCAGTTGACACCCAAAGCCAATCGGATCAAAGCGGTGAATACCATTTATCTCAAGAATGGAAAACTCATCGGAGACAATACGGATTATGATGGATTCATGGGTTTGCTGTTGAAACATCAGATTCAAGTCAAAGATAAAAACGTTTATCTGCTCGGTGCTGGCGGTGCGGCCAAAGCAGCATATTGTGTGCTTCAAGATTTAGGAGCTCACGTTGTGGTGGTCTCAAGACATACCAACGATCTCGATCCTTTGTTCCAGCATGTGACGAGTTTTCAAAAGTTAAATCCTGAGCAAGTCGATCTTTATGTCCAAGCAACACCGATTGGAACATATCCGAATGTGACGGATTCAGTCATAGACGCATCGTATGTGAAACATCATACTGTCATCGATTTGGTTTACAATCCTGAAGTGACTCAGATCATGAAAGATGCAAAAACCGGCATCGGTGGCATGTATATGTTATTGATTCAAGCACTCAAAAGTGAAGAAATATGGTTTGAAATCAAACATGATATGTCTAAGGCTTTGCTGGATGAACTCAAGGAGGTCGTACTTCAATGAATACTTATGGAACATTGTTCAAAATTACTTTGTACGGCGAATCACACCAAAGTGCGATCGGCGTGGTCATTGATGGGATGCCAGCAGGCATTTTGATTGATCAAAAACTGATCAAAGCTGACTTAATCAAACGCCAGCCTGGTGCGGTAGGTACCACACCTCGTAAGGAAGAAGATGAGTTTGACATCACATCTGGTGTCTTTAATGGATACTCAACAGGTGCTCCTATTCATTTGATGATCAGAAACCAGAATGTGAGATCTCAAGATTATGATCACTTAAAAAAACAACCCAGACCAGGTCATGCCGATTTTGTTGCAGAAGTGAAATATAGGGGTTTTCAAGATCATCGTGGTGGCGGACGTTTTTCAGGCAGACTGACTGCGGCACTGGTGGCTGCGGGTGCGATTGCCAAAATGACCATTCCCTTCAAATTATCTCACCAACTCTTGTCAGTAGGTACACTGAAAGATCTTTCCAAGATCGATGACTATCTTCAAGAAATCGCTTCACAAGGCGATTCGGTTGGCGGTGTCATCCAGGTAAAGGCAACCAATATGATGGTTGGACTCGGTGAACCTTTCTTCAGTAAGCTGGATGCGGAAATCGGTAAAATGATGCTGTCCATTCCAGCAGTCAAAGGTGTTGAAATCGGAACAGGCTTCGAAGGTGCTTCTTGGCTAGGCAGTCAGTTCAATGATGAAATCATCGATCATGAGGGTCATACAAAAACCAACCACAGTGGAGGTGTCACAGGGGGGATCTCAAACGGAAATGATCTTCTGGTCAAAGTGATGATCAAACCTACTTCATCCATACAAAAGACTCAGGAAACATTCCATTTTGGAACCGAACGGATGGAACCTCTGGATGTGGCAGGCAGACATGATGTCTGTATCGCCAGACGTGCGGGTATTGTTTTGGAAAATGTGCTCGCCATTGTATTGGCAGACCAATATCTGATGTTCAAGGCATATCGGCCCTGATATGCCTTTTTTTATCGATTGACAGAATGATGATTTTGAGTTATCATGATATTACATATGAACACTTACTCATATGAGGAGGACTTTGATGAAATCTTGTACGTGTGACAGACCCATACATCAGAATCAGAAAACAGATAGAGTCCAAACCAATGGTATTGACTTAAAACAGGTCACTGATGTCAGTTCATTGTTCAAGGCGCTCTCTGATCAGACGAGAATTCGAATTCTATTTGCTTTGAAACAGAACGAGCTCTGTGTATGTGATATTGCACTTGCACTTGAAATGTCGCAAAGTGCGATTTCTCATCAACTGAAACTGCTCAGAGATCATGATTTGGTCAGAACCAGAAGAGACGGCAAGTCTATTTTCTACAGACTGGCTGATGAGCATATCCACTTGATTTTCAACCAAGCATTTGATCACGTCAGAGAGGATTAGCAACATGAAAAAAACATACATCATTAAGGATCTAGACTGCGCCAACTGTGCAATGAAGATCGAATCTCAACTGCATCAGATCGAAGGGGTCACATTTGCCAAAGTTGACCTGATCAAAGAACGTGTTTACCTAGAAGGTAATCTCGAAGGTGTTGAAACCCTCACCCTCGACCGTATCGCAAAGTCCATTGAAAACGATGTCTCGATCATCGATATAGATCAGGATACAATCACACACAAGCATTCAACGATTGAACTGATCATCAACATCATAGGCGTCATCTCTCTAACCATAATCATCATTTTAGATATCTTGATATATCGCACAACAACGCCATTGTGGTTGCAGATCGGATATGCCATATCCTACGTCTTGATTGGCTATAAAGTCATCTATAAGGCTTTTACAAATTTATTTTCAGGCCGTCTTTTTGATGAACATTTTCTCATGACGATTGCTACCCTTGGCGCATTTGCCATTGGTGAACCCATTGAGGCAATCGCTGTCATGTTATTCTATAGAATAGGAGAATATCTACAATATCGATCAGTCAGAAAATCCAGAAAAAACATCAAGGCACTCATGGATATCAAACCGACAATCGCACATCTCGTCATCCGAGATGGTGAGAAAGACATTCGTCCAGAAATGTTACTGGAAGGTGATGTCATCATGGTCAGACCTGGAGAAAAAATGCCTGTCGATGGACATATCATCCAAGGAACAACATCGCTTGACATCAGACACTTGACCGGTGAATCCATGCCCAAAGATGTCAAAATCAACGATGAAGTCATTTCAGGATCCATCAATCTTTCAGGTGTGATCACTGTCAGAGTCGATAAGACGTATCAAGATTCAACGGTTGCTAAAATCTTGCAGTTTGTGGAATCGAACAGTGCAAAAAAAGCGAAAACTGAGCAATTCATCACGCGTTTTGCAAACATCTACACCCCAATTGTCGTCTTGCTATCTGTCATTTTAGCGTTTGCTGTCCCAGGTGTCATATCACTGATTGAAAACACATCCTATGTTGGATTGCTTCCCATTTATATTCACCGTGCACTCATCTTTCTAGTCATCAGTTGTCCTTGTGCACTGGTCTTGTCGGTTCCTCTATCATTTTTTGCAGGTATCGGAGCATCTTCGAAGCATGGTATGTTATTCAAAAGCGGAAGCGATTTGGAAATACTGGGATCGATCGATCACTTTGTCTTTGATAAGACCGGCACATTGACCAAAGGTGTTTTTGAAGTTTCCAGAATCATCTCCTCGAGACAGGAACTCACACTTGAAATCGCAGCACACATTGAGCACTTTTCAAATCATCCGATTGCAACCTCCATCGTATCCGCCTATGGAAAGAAAATCGACACCTCTAAAATCAGAGATATTCATGAATACTTTGGAAAAGGTGTGGAAGGATACTATCAGAACCAGAAAGTGTTCGTCGGTAACGATAAGTGGATGGAAGAAAACAGAATCATGTATTCAAAAACAGGTGATGTCGGAACCATCATCTATGTGGCCATCGACAGACAATGGGTTGGAACCATCGTCATCAAAGACCGCATCAAAAAGACTTCAAAGATTCTCATTGACTATCTGAAGATGACCGGTAAGAAAACAACACTCATCACGGGTGATCAAGACAGTGTCGGACAAGAGGTTGCCAAAGAACTCGGTATCGATAGTGTTCACACCAAATGTCTGCCTCAAGACAAGGTCAGAATCGTCAGTGAACTTGCTAAAACAGAAAAGGTACTCTTCCTGGGAGACGGAATCAATGATGCACCTGTACTCACAGAAGCGACTTTAGGGGTTGCGATGGGGGGCATCGGAAGCGATGCGGCAATCGAAGCCTCCGATGCTGTCATCATGAACGATGATCCAGATACGCTCATTTCTGGACTTGAGATTTCTAAACTGACAAAAGTGATCGTCACACAAAACATTGTTATGGCACTCGGTATCAAAGTCATAGTCTTGTTACTGGGAACATTCGGGATTGCGACCATGTGGATGGCCATTTTCGCAGATGTCGGTGTCTCATTACTGGCTGTGATGAATGCGATGCGTATTTTTAAAGACAGACATTAGGTCGGAATCAACTTCCGGCTTTTTCTTTCTTTGTTATAATAAGGATAGGTGACCTTATGGAATATAAATTGGATACCATTAAAGGTGTCGGACCTAACATATTGAGAATACTGAGAAGTCAAGGCATATGGTCGACATATGACCTGATTTTACGTGTGCCTAAGTCGTATGAAGAGTTTTCAATCATCTCACTTGACCGTGCACGTCATCAGGAAGTTGTCACGTTGTCGGGCATCATCCACACAGAACCTAAACTGATTCGATCTGCCAAAGCGGATCGAGTGGTGTTTGATGTCAAACTGGGTGACCAAATCATTGAAGTCATCGTCTTTGGCAGAGGTTATTATATCAAGACATTCAGTGTCGGCATGGATGTTGTCATCAAAGGGACATATCATTTGTATCACCAAAAGATCATTGCAAAAACTGTTGTCAAACGCGATTTGAATATACCAATCAAACCGGTTTACGGGATTGAAGGCATTCACGACAAGACAGTGTCGAACATCATCTTGGAAATGTTTGAAGAACAAAAAGTCGATGTCTATGAAACGATTCCGCCACATCTGATCGATCAGTACAAACTGACCTCACGACGATCTGCATTCAAGATGCTACATCTGCCTAAAGATATGAAAGACATAAAGCAGGCAGAACGCAGATTCAAGTATGAAGAAGCATTTTTTTTACAATTGAAGATGATCGCTCACCAGCCAAGTCAGTTCAAAAGACCACCTAAAAGATATCAGATTGATCAAGTCAGAGCCCTCATCAACACACTGCCATACGAACTCACTGCTGATCAGAAAGATGCTACCAATGATATATTCAGAGATTTCAAATCTGATCATGCAAGCTATCGACTGATTCAAGGCGATGTCGGATCAGGTAAAACAATGGTCAGTCTGATCGCGTCCTATGCAGCGATCACAGCTGGTGAACAGGTTGCCTTCATGGCACCGACAGAACTGTTGGCTACTCAGCACTACCAAGTATTCAAGGAGCATCTCAAAGACGTCAGAATCGCTTTGTTGACAGGTAAAACAAAACAAAAAGAACAACTGAAGAAAGACATTCAAAACCATGTTTATGATCTCGTCATCGGTACACACGCACTGATTGAAGACGATGTATTATTCGATCGATTGGGGCTTGTGGTGATTGATGAGCAGCATAAGTTTGGTGTATCAAGCAGAGAAGATTTGATCATGAAGTCAAAGTCTAAGGATGTTCTTTATCTGAGTGCGACACCAATACCTAGAACGCTCGCATCAGTCATCTTTGGCAATACGCATGTCAGCATCATCAAGATGAAACCGAAACAAAGAAAGACAATCGATACGCGCTACATTCAAAAAAGCGAAATCAGTCAACTCTATGACGCGATCCGAGAAACCGTCAAACGGAAAGAACATGTGTTTTTAATCGTACCAGCCATCACATCGACCCATGTGACAGATAATATTGAAACTGTATCTCGTGATATCAAAGAGTCCATCAACGCGCCTGTTTTTATTCTGCATGGAAAACTCTCTGACGGAGATCAGACAAACATGATGGAGTCATTCATGTATACACCGGGAAGCATATTGATTTCCACAACCATGGTCGAAGTTGGGATTGACATACCGACCGCAACCCTGATGGGTATATATGCCGCTGAAAATTTTGGTCTATCGCAACTCCATCAGCTNNTTCAAACTTGCAGAGTATGACCTGATTGAACGGGGACCTGGCGACTTTCTTGGTCAAGAACAAAGCGGATATCTTCAATTTCAATTCTTAGATATCTTGCGCGATGAAGTCATCCTGACAGAAGCTCAAAAGAACGTTAACGATTTGTTGAAACGTCCGGATTTTAAAACCAATCCGGCATTCAAATATTTGAATCGCATCATCACAGACAAGGTCAATGTATGATATAATAATGACACGAAAGAAGGGATATCATGATCAGAATTGCAGTAGATGGCATGGGCGGCGATTACGCACCAGAACCCATTGTCAAAGGCACCATGATGGCGTTAGAAAAGTTTGATAACATCGAAATCACACTCTTTGGAGATGAGACCAAGATGGCGCCTTTCCTCAAACAACACCCAAGACTTCATGTGGTTCACACACCACATTATTTATCCATGGGTGAAAAGGATCCGATTCACCAATACAGAACCAACAAGGAATTATCGATGTTCATGGCAATGCAGCATGTCAAAGATGGACTTTCGGATGCCATTGTTTCAGCAGGTCCGACACAGGCTTTGGTCGTAGGCGGACATTTCATCATCAGAAGAATGCCTGAAATGAGACGTGTCGCGATTGCTCCAGTCATGCCAAGTTATGACGGTAGAGGTCGCATATTGCTCGACTCCGGGGCAAACGTCGACTTCAAACCGGAACACCTGTTGGACTTCGCAGTTTATGCATCCATCATGGCTGAAAAAGTACTGAAAAGACAGAATCCAAAGATCGCACTGATCAACATTGGTACCGAAGACAGCAAAGGCCGTGATTTTGACAAGGAAACCTTTGCACTCTTGAAAAACTCACCACATCTCAATTTCATCGGTAACATGGAACCTAAAGAAGTCATGACCACGGAAGCTGACATCATGATCTCAGACGGATTTACAGCCAACATCGTCATGAAAACCGTTGAAGGTACCGCTAAGGGACTCGGTCTTGTCTTGAAACGAGAAATCAAATCCTCCATCTTCGCAACCATCGGTGCTCTCTTCATGAGAAACGCACTCAAGCGTTTCAAGAAATCACTGGATGCATCGGAAATCGGTGGCGCACTGCTCATGGGTTTCAATCAAGTCGTGATCAAGGCACAAGGTTCATCGAAAGAAAATGGATTCTATAACGGTATTCGTCAAGCCAAGGAAATGGTTGAAGCGAATGTCATCGGTTTAGTGACAGAAACACTCAAGAAAAAGGAAGAGAGCCAAGCATGAAAGCATTATTAACCATGCTTAATCTTCCATATAAGGATGAATCTCTTTATGTCAAGGCATTGACGCATGCGTCCTATGCTTATGAAAATCAGACGGATAACAACGAGAAACTTGAATTTTTAGGTGATGCCGTCATTGAACTCATGATGAGTGATTATCTTTATAAAGAAGATTTAGCAGACGAAGGAACCATGACCAAGCGTCGTGCACAGGCCGTATGTGAAGAAGCACTGGTCAAGTACGCCAACAAACTCGGATTGAAAGATTATATCAAGTTGGGCAAAGGCGAATTGATGAAAGGTGCAAACGATGCGATGGTCGCAGATGCGTTTGAAGCGCTTTTTGGCGCTGTCTATTTGGATTTAGGGTTTAAAACAGCTTCAGACATGTTCAAAAAAATCATTGTTCCGCATCTAAATTTGGTGTGGAATATCAAAGATTTCAAATCGACATTACAGGAATACATTCAAAGTGGTGACAAACGTAACATCAGTTATCACATCATCCGAGAAGTTGGACCATCACACGATAAGGAATTTGAAGCAGCTGTCCGCTTAGACAATGTCATCACGCTCGGCGTCGGTCGGGGCAAGACAAAAAAAGAAGCGGAACAGAATGCAGCGCATGATGCGTTGAAGAAGGGTAACTATGATCTTAAAGAGGCTCTATGAAGAGTATGATGTGTCCATCGAACGCATTTTAATCAAAGAGTACAAACGGCTCAAACTCACCATGCAAGACGCTCACGTACTGCTTGCTCTTTTTTCAATTTACAAGAAAAGAAGAACATTCACGCTTGCTGCACTATCCAAGCGTATCGACTATACGGCTGACCAGATTGGTGCGTCTGTTGAAAATTTGCTGGACAAAGGCTTTTTGATCATTTCACTGGAAACCAAAGAAGGCAAAGAACGAGAAATCTTTGATTTGGATCAGACATTCAAGAAAATCGAAGATCTCTTTGCACAAGATGAACTGGACAAAATCAAGGCAGAAACAGAATCTAAAGTCGCGATGACCTTGCGTCTGTTTGAACAAGGGCTTGGCAGACAACTCCTGCCCTATGAACTCGAATCTGTGAGAAGATGGTATGAAGACCGTCAGTTCGAACATGAAAACATCATCAAAGCGATTCAATCGGCAGCGGATCGTGTCAGTGTCAAATATGTCGAAAAATTACTGAACCAGACCATCCCAGAACCGATTGAAATCGACGCAGAAGTCGAAAATGTCTTGGATGAGATTTTCAAGAAAATCAAATGAGTGATTCCAATCAAATACGTTTAGTCTTGGAAACCATGTTTCCAGATGCTCACGTCGAACTTCATCATACCAATCACTTTGAATTGCTCGTCTCTGTCGTGCTTTCGGCTCAAACGACAGATATCAGCGTCAACAGAGTCACTCCGGCATTATTCAAGGCATTTCCAACACCAGAGCAGATGATGAACGCCGAAATCAAAGCGATCGAATCCCACATCAAGACCTTAGGGTTGTTCCACAACAAAGCAAAACATTTGAAAGACTTATCCAGACAGTTGGTTGAACGTCATCAAGGCATTGTGCCTTCTGACCGAGCATCGCTTGAGGCACTTTCCGGTGTTGGTAGAAAAACAGCCAATGTCGTCTTGAGCAATGCATTTGGGATTCCTGCACTTGCAGTCGATACCCATGTCCAAAGAGTATCTGTGAGACTCGGGCTCGCCAATTCGAAAGATGATGTCTTGACCATTGAACAAAAACTGATGGATCATTTTCCAGAGCATACATGGACAAAACTCCATCACCAACTGATTTTCTTTGGCAGATACCATTGTCTTGCCAAGCAACCCAAATGTGAACATTGCCCGCTCTTTGAGTTATGTATCGATCCTATCAAGCATCAAAAACGAAACTTATGAACAGTTTCGTTTTTTTTCAAATTTTTTTTGATTTCACATCAGTTCTTTCTTATAATCGTTATAGACAACGACAAGGGGAACTTAAACATGAATGTCAACATGCATTTGATTCAAAAATGGATTAGAAAAAGAAAAGAACAAAAGTTGTATGAAATGAAACCGATTGGATCTGCCATCCGTCTGAAGCGAAAATCGATGAACATGACACTCGAAGAAGGCGCTGAAGGGATTTGCAGTATTTCATATTTGTCCAAGATTGAAAACAATATGATTGAACTGTCTGATCAGTTTGTCGACAGACTGATGGAAAGATTTCAAATGAAGCCACAGCCAGCTACCGATGATCAGATGTATCAAAATCACTTAAGAACACTGATCAAGTGCCTGATTCATGGTGAACTACCACCCATTGAAATCTTATCCAGATATCAAAACAGAGAAGATCATCAATCTTATTTGCTGGGATTCGTCATTCATCATCTCTATTTGAAAGTTGAACAAAGAGACCGCTGTTTCGATCAACTGAAGATCTTCATACCGAACATGAGCCATCACGAACTGGCTTTGACTTTGAGTGTACTCGGCGCGTATTTCTTATCGGTTGAACGCTATCAGGATGCATCGAAGGTCGTGAGTATGGCACCTGAGGAATCCCTACTTTCGATCGAACTGGTGATGCTGCTCAAAAGAATCAGACTGATTGCATCGATGCGGATGCACCGCTTCATCGATGTCATTGATCACATGAATCCTTTCATGCAACAAGCCATGCATCTTCATTATTACAAACTGATGAGCGAAATCAAAAGTGAGTTCTATACATTTTGTGCACTTTATGCAGATCCGGTGCAGATGACAGAAATGATTCAAGCCATGTCAACGTTGAGTCCTGAAGAAAAAGCCTACATCATCGCGCTCACACAGTTTGGTAATGGACAGTATGGTGAAGTCTTGGAGATTGCAGCACCCCATGCTGGAAAATCAGCGCCTTGGATGATTCTCTATCTGCTTGCTTTAGATCATACTTCTGAAATAGAGCAGTTGATGGCATGCATCGCACACATGCCACCTCAACTTGAACTCACTGAAGGATTAAAAAGAGTCAGGACACATTTGTACTATAAACATCATCCCGATAAATTGGAAACTCTAGCCTATTTAAGAAGAGAAATCTTAGGTTTCAGGACACTGCCAGATGATCATATCATCAGTGAGTTTCTCATGATTGATTCTACTAATTTGTTCTCTAAGTACCAGCATTACAAAGAAGCAACCCAAGTGATTGGAAAATTCACGCTTCATCTGAGATCGCTTAAAATGGCGGAATTCAAGTTAGTTTCAGAAGATTAGGCACCTAGGCCTGATCTTTTTTTACATTTGATTGGCATAAATATGCATATCACCGGATTAAATTGACTATTCATGTGGCTTCAGTTATACTGAATAGTGGCTAAGGAGGGAACCACAACATGAGATTTATCAAATTATATCGCTTGGCCAAGGGCTTCTTGTTACTCTTCATGGTTGCTGCATTTTTGACAGCCTTTCACCAGTGGACTTACTCGAATGTTCCCCTGTTCACACAATTTTTGCTCAAGACACTCTTATCTCAACCGGGCATCGGGCTTGGTATGGAGCCAATTGGCAGTGTCAATTTGCCGCAGTTCCTGATTGCGTTTTTTGAGATTGACGACATCGTCATCAACATCATCATCCGTGTTGCAGTATCCTTGATGATTCTGCAAGTCCTTCGTTTCACACTACGATTCTTTGAAATGTGGCTCAGAGGTGCATTACAAGAACGCATGGCTGAAAAGATGCGTATTCGTTTGTATGGTCATATTCAAGATCTCAATTATGAGTTTCACAATAAATCAGATAGTGGTGATTTGATTCAAAGAGTGACATCTGACGTTGAAACAACGACAGGCTTTTTGACTGGCCGTATGCTAGATGCTGTGCATTTGCTCGCGACACTCGTTTTTGGAGCTTACCAACTCATTCAAATCAATCCAACCATGGTGTGGATCACGTTTGCCATCATGCCAGTGATTGCGACTTCATCAGTCATCTATTTCGTGAAGATTGACAAGATTTTCATGAACATTGAAAAGACCGAATCCAACATGATGACGGTCGTACAAGAAAACTTATCCGGTTCAAGAGTGGTCAGGGCATTTGCTAATGAAGCCTTTGAAATCGAAAAAATGGAAAAGAAAAACTCAGAATATCGCAATGCACTCACAAAAGCGAATAAGATCATCGCTATCTATTGGGCAGTCATGGATTTCATTGGCATCAGCCAGTATCTGATCATCATCGCTGTCGGGGTCAGATTCGTTCAACTCGGCACCATGGACGCTGCAGGTGTTGCAGCATCGCTTGCCTTGGTTGGCATGCTCATCTGGCCAATTCGCGGATTGGGCAGAATCATCAATGACTTCGGAAAAGCACTCGTTGCCTCTGACCGAATCAATGAAATACTCGATAAGCCAAGCGAATATTTAAACAATGGAACATTAACTCCAGAAATCAAAGGCCACATCGAATTCAAGGATGTCTCATTCAAGTTTTCCGACACCCAGGAACATCTCCTCAAGAAAGTCAATTTCAAAATCAAGGCTGGTCAAACGGTTGCAATCATCGGAAGAACCGGAAGCGGTAAGTCAACCATCATCAATTTACTGCTCAGAATGTACGATTATGCGGATGGTGATATCTTAATTGACGGCATTCCGCTCAAAGACATCGAGAAAAAACACATCAGAAACCAAATCGGTGTTGTACTTCAAGATCCGTTCCTGTACTCGAAAACTGTCTATGAAAACATCGCAATCGCTCACAAAAATGCGGATAAAGACCGTGTTTATCGTGCTGCAGTGACTGCGGCACTTGAAAAAGACATCAAGACTTTCAAGCAAGGTTATGAAACCATCGTGGGTGAAAAAGGAACGACACTGTCTGGTGGACAGAAACAAAGAGTCGCCATCGCCAGAGTACTCGTTGCCGATAAACCCATCTTGATTTTTGATGATGCCTTATCAGCGGTCGATACCAAGACGGATCTGATGATTCGTGAAGCTTTATTGCATAAGAACTATCAACATACAACCATCATCATCACCCATCGTATCACGACAGCCAAAGAAGCGGATCAGATCATTGTCCTTGACCAGGGCAATATCGAAGCCATCGGCACTCACGAACAGCTTGCCAAGAAACCAGGCTTGTATAAGAAACTTTGGGATATTCAGGGTAAACTCGAACATGAGTTTGAAGCCATGCTGAAAGAAGGTGAATCCCATGCATGATGATCATCAGGATATAGGATATAAAGTTCAGCTTGGGACATGGAAGAAAATCATCAAAATCGTTTTCCAGTCACCCAAACGTGTCGTTTTGTTGATCGTTTTTTCAGGTATACTCGCGATTTTAGACGGTATCATTCCTCTATTCAACCGTTATGCCATCGACACATTTTTCATTGCAGGCGACTATCGAACATGGCCACAGTATATTATTGCCAATCTAGGACTCGCAGCAGGGTTCGCCCTTTCAGTCTGGGGTTTCATCTACCAAGCAGGTATCATCGAAGCTCAGACCAGTTATGAACTGAGAAGACAAGCCTTCAAGAATTTACAAAGATTGTCATTTTCCTATTTTGATCAAACACCTCAAGGTTGGATCATGGCACGCATGACATCAGATGCAAGACGCTTATCACTGATCATTTCATGGGGCATCGTCGATTTTGTCTGGGCAACACTGTCCATGATTGTCATCATGATTGTCCTATATGCCACTTTCCCAGCACTTGCCCTCATTGTCACCATCATTGTTCCTGTCATGCTTGCAGTCGCATGGGTGTTCAAGAACATCATGCTCAAGCAATATCGTGATGCGAGAAAGCATAACTCACAACTGACAGCACAATACAACGAAGGTTTCCAAGGCGCGAAGACCACGAAAAGCTTGTCCATTGAAGACTCCAATTACGATGAATTCAAGGATACCGCACACAAACTGAAACGCGCCAGCATTAGGGCTGTCATCACATCAGCCGTATTTTCTTCCGTCATCTTGGTGCTTGCCTATCTTGGTGTGACAGTTACGATGTATCAGGGATCACTTTATGTGCTTGAAACCGTCATCACTGTTGGTACGCTCGCGATGTTCATCAACTACACCGTCAATTTCTTCGAACCGATCATGGCGATTTCCAGAATCATTTCCGATTTCCAAAATGCACAGGCTTCAGCGGAACGTATCGTGGGTTTGATTGAAACGCAATCGAATCTTGTTGATACGAAAGAAGTTGAAGAAACCTATGGCACACTCTTTGTTGACAAGAAAGAAAACTGGGAAGATTTAAAAGGCGATGTCGAATTCAAGGATGTCACTTTCTTCTACAATGACAATGAAGTTATATTAGACAATTTTAACTTGAAAGTATCTGCAGGCAGTTCGGTCGCCTTAGTTGGTCATACTGGATCAGGGAAAACGACACTCGTCAATTTGCTTGCGAGATTCTATGAACCCAAATCAGGGTCGATCTTAATCGATGGGAAGGATTACCGGGAAAGAAGCATTCACTGGTTGCATAAGCGCCTCGGTTATGTGCTTCAATCACCACACTTGTTTTCAACCACCATCATGGAAAATATCCGTTATGGCAGATTGGATGCAACCGATGAAGAAGTGATCTATGCAGCTGAAATGGTGGGCGTGAACCGGTTTGTCGATGAACTCGAGAAAAAGTATGAAACGTTCGTCGGCGAAGGGGGCAACATGTTGTCGGTTGGACAAAAACAACTCATTTCATTTGCACGTGCTGTCTTGGCAGACCCCAGAATTCTGATTCTGGATGAAGCAACCTCCTCCATCGATTCCGAATCCGAAGAAGTCATTCAGCATGCGACAGACCAGTTGTTATCCGATCGGACGAGTTTCATTGTGGCACACCGGTTGTCAACAATTGTGAATGCTGATTTGATCGTGATGCTCGATATGGGCAAAATCATCGAAATGGGTTCTCACGAAGAACTGCTTCATCAGCGTGGTGCATACTTCGAACTTTACCGCAATCAATTCTTTAAAGAAAAAGGATTGGAACTCGAACAAAAATTATAATCAAGTAAAAGGATATGATGCATTCTATCATAGGATAGAGGTGAAATCATGTCCTTTTTATTATCGATGCTCGCCATCATGATGTCTGTCACGACCGAAATCCGTTGGAAAAACGATACGTTGTATCTGGCATTGCATGATAATGTCGATGACTATCGTCTGTTACCTGAAGCTTCCCTTTGGATCAATGGGTCTTTTGTCCATGATCCATTGATGTATTATGAACGCAATGGCGTCGAATGGACATTCATATCGACAGTGAATACAGCCGTGGTCAGAAGTTATACGATCAAATATAAAGTCCATTTTCCTACCTATAACGTATCTCAGACCAAATCCATCCTGTTTGTTGTCGAAGACAGGATTCCCCCCACCATCTGGAACACACCGCATTTCAGATTGCCTCTAGGTTCAAAGATGCCTGATTTGAAAGATGGACTGGTTTATCTGGACAACTACAACAAAAACAGCGAACTCATCATCACGGTTCAGTCCAGTCAGGTGATCTTGTCAAGAGTCGGACTCTATCAGGTGCGTTATCAAGTCTCTGATCAATCCGGNNGAGATCACCGTGAAAAAAGCACTCGTCATCAGTTTTGGAGAAACATTTAAATACTCTGATTTCTTCACGATCAAGGATAACTACGATACCGTTTTAACGATCACAATCGATGATCGATGGGTCAATTATCAAATGCTTGGCAGTTATCCCATATCGATTTCTGCCAGGGATCAGAGCGGACTCGAAACGAAAGTCTTGGATGAACTATCGATCATCGATACCAAACCACCGACGTTGATCTTCAGAACCATTCCGAAAGTCATACCTGTTTATCAAGCAGTTCAAAGGGAAACCCTGTTGGCATTCGTCTTATCGGTGAGAGATGATGTTGATCAGATCAGAGATGATGATATCGACATCATCCATGACATCGAATCAGATACATTAGGAACCTACGCAGTCTACTATACGGTTGTTGATCGGTCTGGTAACAAAACTTCGGTGAAACTGAACGTCTCGGTACAAGATATCGAACCGCCTAAAATCTGGAATTCAGCACCACTCATCTTTGATGTGTTTTCGATTGAACCCCATCTGTTGTCTTTGATTAGCGTCAGCGACAACCATGCGCACCCATCATCTGTCATCGTCAAAATGACAGGATCGTTCAAGATGCATGTGATTGGCAGTTATCCCATCACGTTTACGGCAACCGATCCTTCAGGCAACACCGCCACCTTAAGAACGTATATCGAAATCAAGGATCGTATACCGCCAGTCATTATTCAAACCAACGATATTGTCATCACGCATTTTGCAAGAAAAGTATTGAATCACTTCTTTACATTTACCGACCAGTATACACCTTTTTCTGGGCTTGTCATCTGGATTGAAGATGACCAAGTCGACTATGAAACAATCGGCATTTATCCCATCAGAGCATGTGCAAAAGACACATCAGACAATGTCTTTTGTCTCGATACCGATCTCATTGTTGCTGATATCGAGGAACCCACGTTGGTACTCAGATCAACACTGGTCTATGCAGAAGTCAATCAGGCGCCACTTGATCTTGTGGCATGGATTCAACAAGTTTCCGATCAATATGACATCCTCGATATTTCAATGGTTGAGATATCATCAGAAATCGATTACCAGAAACCCGGTCGATATCAGGTGACCTATTCGATCAAAGACAGTTCATACAATCATGCGAAAGAGATACTCACGGTGGTGGTTGATGACAACACACCACCTGTCATCACAGCGACGCCTTTATCGATTCGTCAATATGAAGCGTTTGATCTCTTCTTTGGCGTTGAAGCTTACGATGCCTTTGGACCCGTTTCGATCATCTCATCGCCTGAATCGATTGATACATCAAGAGTTGGAACTTACATCATTGTCTATACCGCCATCGATTCAAGAGGAAATTATACCACCACGGAACGGCTTTTGACCATTGTGATGGTCGAAAAGAAGTACACGATTGGCGCATTCATGCCGATGATGATCCTGATTGGCTTAGGATCTGCATCACTTTATGTGATGTATCGAAGAATGTCATAACCCTTATCTTTTGACAAATCACTCTGTATCTACTATAATGTTGACGTAGATCACATATTCAAACAAGGAGATCATCAATATGGCAAACGTACTTTTGGTATACTGGTCAGGTACAGGCAATACCGAAATCATGGCAGACAAAATCAAGGAAGGTCTTGAAAGTGCAGGTGCAAGCGTAGTCTTTAAGTCAGTCGATCAAGTGGATCCTTCTGATGTCAGCGCTTATGATAAGATAGCATTTGGTTGTCCTTCCATGGGTGTTGAAACATTGGAAGAAGATGAGTTTGAACCCTTCTTCACTGCAGTTGAAGGCAGTTTAGTAGGTAAAAAAGTCGCATTGTTCGGATCCTATGGTTGGGGCGAAGGCGAATGGATGGATGCATGGCAAGAAAGAACAGTTGCTTCAGGTGCAGTGCTTTATCAGGAAGGTTTCAAGGTGAACTCAACACCGAGCACCGAAGAAGAAGAACTTTGTGTGGCATTCGGAGCGGGTTTCGCGACATTCTAGTTTCATCAAAATGCTTGCAAAAGCATTTTTTTTTAATGCTTGATGGTATCTATTGATATAATAATACTAAGGTGACTGAGATATGTTTGGAGTACTTGATTTACAAAGTGCATACAGCATGCTGAAAAACACGATTCCATTGGAAAGATTGGTTGAAACTGCCAAGTTGTCGGGTTATGATTTCATTGCATTATCCGATGAACATCTCTATGGAATGATGTCGCTTTACAGAGAGGCGAAAAAGCATGGTATCAAGCCAGTGCTCGGACTCAAACTCCAGGTTTCAACGGGTTTGGAGGAATCGGGCTTTTTAGTCTTTGTCAAAACAGAACAAGGATATCAGAACCTTTTAAGATTAAATCTGATGAAAACAGATCGACTGCTTTCTCTATCTGATCTCTATGATCATCAGGAAGGACTATTTTTTGTCACATCGGGCATGGATTCAGCCATCGACCGGTATATACTAGCAAAAGACTATGATATGGCCAAGCGAGTAGTCTTGGAGTTAAGAGAACAAATACAATCCCTATATTTAGGGCTTTCACTGGATACGTTTGACGAGGAGATGTTGGTTGCGCCGATCATGCGCCAGATTTCAGAGCAGACGGGAATCGCACTATTGCCGTTGCACCGAACTTCCTATCTGAACACAGAAGATAGAGAGGCTTACGAAGCCTTGATCAAGATCGATAGTGATCAAAACGTGCTCGCACAAGATGCGAATTTCCAGTTCTTGAACAAAGCGGAATTGTCTGAAAGGTTCATGGATTATCCCGATCTCTTTGACGCACTTTCCAAAGTGATTCAAACCGTGACATTCGAATGGAAAACACCGACATTTGAGATGCCACACTATCAAGTTCCCAAAGGGGATGTTGGTACTTACTTGAAGTCGCTTGCAACGGTGGGCCTTCAAAAAAGACTGAAGAAAAAAAGCGATGCTGATGTATCTGTTTATCAAAAACGACTGAGTTATGAACTTTCTGTCATTCACAAGATGGGATTTGATGCCTATTTTTTAATCGTCTATGATTTTGTCAAATATGCGAAAACGCACGATATCATGGTGGGTCCTGGCAGAGGATCTTCTGCAGGATCTTTGGTTGCGTATTGTTTAGGCATCACCGATGTCGATCCGATCGAGTATGATCTGTTGTTTGAACGTTTCTTGAATCCACAACGTATCACCATGCCGGATATCGACATGGATTTTCCTGACAACAAAAGAGATGAAGTACTTGCCTATGTCAGAGAAAAATACGGTCAGTTTCATGTCATCTCGATTGTGACATTTGGCACATTCGCACTACGTTCTTCGATACGGGATATCGCAAGAGTCATGAAGATTGATCCATCGAGAGTCAATGGTATTATTCAAGCTGTCATCAATGACAAGGTCGATCCGACAGATCATGAAACAGCAAGACTCCTCAAGGTCGCCAAAGCAATCGAAGGGTTGCCGAGACATACAGGAACTCATGCTGCAGGCATGATCCTGGCACATCAGGATCTCTCAAAGTATATTCCACTTTCAAAGGGTATCAACGAGTTCTATCAAAGTCAATTAGAAGCTTCTGAACTCGAACAGATGGGGCTCCTAAAAATGGACTTTCTAGGGATCAGAAACCTCGCCGTGATCGATGATGTCGTCAAAGCCATTCATCGCACCAATAAGCCATTTTCACTTGTTTCAATACCCATGGATGATACACCAACTTTCAGGTTGCTCGAACAATCGGATACCAGCGGAATCTTCCAGTTGGAATCAATGGGGATGAGAAGTGCACTTCGAAAACTCAAACCTAGAGCGTTTGAAGATTTGGTCGCAATCAACGCACTTTACAGACCGGGTCCGATGGACAACATCGATGAATTCATTGCCAGAAGAAATGGAAAGTCTTTTAGCTATTTGCATCCCAATCT
>DITG01000050.1 GCA_002422045.1 Acholeplasmataceae bacterium UBA6190 | reverse complement strand
CAAAGATTATGTATTGCCAGGACGATTGCCATGAAGCCAGAAGTCATCTTGATGGATGAACCCACCAGTGCACTCGATCCGATTGCGACTCAAAAAATCGAAGATCTCATTTTGGATCTGAAGAAGCAATATACCATCGTGATCGTCACACATAACATGCAACAAGCAGCACGTATCTCAGATAAGACAGCATTCTTTCTCATGGGTGAATTGATTGAATATGGTGATACGGCAAGAGTGTTTTCGACACCGGATCACTTGAAGACTGAAGAATACATCACCGGTAGATTCGGTTGATATGATATAATGGAGGCATCAATATGACATTAAGACAATCATTGCTTCATTCGATTGAAGCACTTAAAAAAGAAGTAGCTCAAATGGCAGACCTCGCACTTGCCAATTTGAGTCAAGGCCTTCAGGCATTTAAAGCAACCGATAAGATCTTGGCTGAACAAGTCATGAAAAAAGACGAAGAAGTTGATCGCTATGAAGAAGAAATTGCTAAAAATGCGTTAAAGATCATTTGGAAAGAACAACCTCTTGCCGGTGACTTAAGACTTGTGACTGGCATTTTGAAGTTGATCACCGACTTGGAACGTATCGGCGATCACGCAAGCGATATCGCTGAAATGACCATGCACCTTGAAGATACCAGAAACCCACGTATGCTTCCAATCACATCCAAAATGGCTGAAATTGTTGAGCAGATGGTTTTAGGTAGCATTCAAGCATTGGTCAAGGTTGATGTTGTCAAAGCCAAGGAAGTCATTCAAAGAGATGACGAGGTCGACCACTTGTTTCAGCAACTCATTCTCAAAATGACCAATGAACTGAAAAACGAAAAACTGGATCCCAACGAAGCCATTTATGTCCTGATGGTTGCAAAATACTTCGAGAGAGTCGGAGACCATGCGGTCAACATCGCAGAATGGATCATCTTTATGGATACAGGTGCACATAAAAATACGTTATTATTTTAGGAGGATTCACCATGGCAGTCATTTACTACGTCGAAGACGATCAGGCAATCGGATACATCATTGAAAAAACGATTGAACATGCAGGACTCATTGGAAAAGGTTTTGCCAAAGGCGATGAGTTCATTCAAGCATTCAGAAAGACAAAGCCTGACATGGTTTTACTCGATATCATGTTACCGGACATGTCCGGTTTGGATGTGCTCAAATTCATCCGAACACAAGATCAAAATATTCCCGTCATGATGATCTCTGCGTTGCAGACAGAAATGGACAAAGTGATTGCCTTGGATCATGGGGCTGATGATTACTTGACCAAGCCTTTCGGGGTTTTGGAACTCGCATCACGCATCATGTCCAAACTGAGAAGAGTCTCAGATGACAGGATTTATCAGATCAGCAATGTCATCTTGGATGAGAAAAAGCATACATGCACCATGAATGGACAAGACGTCTATTTGACCAATAAAGAATATGCCATTCTCAAATTATTGATGAAATTCAAAGATTCTGTGGTGACCAAGGAAACGATTTTTAAACATGTGTGGGAAACTGATTTTATCGGAGAAACGCGCACTTTGGATATGCACATCAAATCGCTTAGATCCAAAATGAAGTTAAGTGAAGCGACGCCCGAGATCAAAACGATCCGAGGAATAGGATATCAAATCGAATGAAGAAAGCCATCATCAAAAATAACATCATCCTTTTGTTAAGCGCTTTTACGCTGTTCTTTTTGATTGTCTTCATTGCGATCTCAAACTTTCAGAAGTCCAATCAGACACAACTTTTGAAATTTCTCATCGAAGAAGTTGAACTTGCCTACGAAACTTATGAAGGCACACCAACAGCGTTTGTTTTAAGCTACCAAAATGACAATGAGCGCCGTATCACCATCTTGGATGAACAAGCCTTCGTGCTTGCGGACACACATGATCAAACGGTGGGTACCGATAAGAGCAGTCGTCCCGAAATCAAGAATCCAGGGACTGTTTATACCAGACGATCAGCCACCATTGACGAAGACTTGCTCTACATCGCAGTGATCTTAGATAATGGTCAGTACTTAAGAGTATCAGTACCCGTCGCTCCTCAAATGGCCGTCTACACAAGACTTGTCTGGATACTGGTCGTAACATCCGTTTTATGGGTTGTCCTCTATTATTTTGGACTGGTAGAAATTAACAAAAACTTACTGACACCGTGGAGCCAAGTCAAAAAAGGACTGATTGAACTCAATCGAGGAAACTATCAGATGATGTCACTGTTTTCACCTTATCCGGAAATCAACGAAATCATCCACGAGATGAATGAGATCAATCTGGAAACCATGAAGCATCTTTCATCGATTGAATCATACAAGCTTCAACTGGATAAAATCTTGGATGAGATCAAGCAAGGCGTGATGCTCTTCAATCACAATGAGGAACTGATTTACTTCAATCAGGATACCCAAAAAGTCTTCGGACTGACCGATGCAGCCATTGGTCAGCCCAGTTACATCTATATCCGCGATTACCAGATCAAGGATGCGATTCATAAAGCAATCGAATCTCACGAGCAGTTCAACTTTGATGCTAAAATTGAGCAGAAACTCTATGAAATCAAGGTCTTTCATATCGGTGTCAGACAAGAGTCAAAGACCAACGCTTCAGTACTGGTTATTTGCAAGGATGTCTCTCAGGAGCGTGCGATCGAGCAGATGAAGCGTGATTTTTTCTCACATGCCTCGCATGAACTGAAAAGTCCTCTGACCGCGATTCGCGGTCATGCTGAATTGATTGAACATCAGCTTGTAAAGGGTGAAGATATATTCAAATCAGCCAAGAGTATTGTCAAACAGACCGAAACGATGACAGCTTTGGTTGAAGATATGCTGATGTTATCGAGATTGGAAAACTTGAAAGAAAAGCAGTTTGTCGAATCCAATCTTGCATCACTGTTGACAGGTGTCATCGACCAACTCACACCCTATGCAACGCAAAGACAGATGACACTAATCAAAAACGATCAAAAGATCATCATGTCCTGTGATCCGATTGATATGCAAAAATTATTCAAGAATCTCATTGAAAATGCAATCAAGTACAGTGATGAAAACAAGAAAATCAATATCACATTGAAACTTGAAAACGATCAAGTCATCTTCATCGTCAAAGATCAGGGTTTTGGCATTTCCAAGGAACATCAACAGCGTGTCTTTGAACGGTTCTATCGTGTCGATAAGGGCAGACTCGATGGTGGAACTGGCTTGGGACTTGCCATTGTGAAGCATATTGTCATGAAATACAACGGAGAAATCGATCTTGAATCAGCACTCTTCAAAGGCACAACGATCACCGTCACGTTGCCCTTGAAATCATAAATAACAACAAGTGTTTCCTTTGGTGGAAGCACTTTTTTTGATGAAAGACATAAAAAAAACCAGAAACAATGTTCTGATTTGATTGACCGATGGCAGGGGTAGCAGGATTCGAACCCGCACTGACGGTTTTGGAGACCGGTGTGCTACCGTTGACACTATACCCCTAAGCGCATGTATAAGTATAGCATAAGCCATCATGAATTTGCAATTGATAAAAAGAAAAAGATGGATTTTACTTTCCATCTTCTTTCTTATATTCGATATCTTTAAATATGGGTTCTGCATCGATGATTTTTTGTTTTCCAGATGTTGGGAAATCCTGACGTTTTGACTTGATTTTCTCCATCACGTACTTATTGAAGAAGAGCACATAGGTTAAGGCAAGGATGATCAATGCATAAATAATCATGGTTCTCCAAATGAGACCATTGAATTCCTTCAGATCGCCACGTAGAGTGATCAATCCTAATGATTCGATTTCGGCCTCAGTCGGTTGATCGCCTTCGAGCAGTGCACTGATGGTATAACTTGCGGTTGTAATTTCAAAGTCGTCAATTTTCAGATGTGCAGCATCGGCAATCACTTCACCTGCACCAGCGAACAGTAGAGTATCAGAATAGACATAAGCGCCTGAATCGTTGGTTGTTCCGTCTGAGTATGCGACTGTGAATCGATCGAGTGTTGCAATGATGTCAGAATCGACAACTTTGAGATAATTGTCTGCTTTGAGCAAAAAGACAGCGGGTACATAAGAATATGGAAACTCTTTGGTTGGATCAAAAATCACGGTTGCCAGATCAGTGAATGTTTCACCACTTTTATAGGTAGGTTCTGACAACTTCACGGAAAGTTTGAGAATCGGATCAACCAGGGTTTCGCCATCCACACGAATGACCACGTCATTAACGAAAATCATGACACCATCATAGAGTGTATCATTGAATGTTGCACCGATGGCATAGATACCTAATGTCATCTGATATTGATCGTCAGGAGATACATAAGAAACAATTGAGATTTCACGATAATAGTCAATACCCATCAATGTATTGATGCCTTTGAGATAAGTATCTGTATCATCAAGGGATTCTTGCATATATTTGGTGTAATAAGCTTCCAGTCTAGAATAATTGGCACTGCCATAAACATAGACGGTTGCAATCGAAATAATCATGATATAAAGAAATCTAACAAGCCATTTGAGCATAGGATTCACACCTTTCTAAATTAGAATACTAGAATTTTATGTAATAAACAACTAAAAGCCCAAATTTACATAATTTCACTTTACAAAAAGCAGTTTTATTGTATAATAGTAATTGCGCTATCACATGGCGGCTGTGGCGAAGCGGTAAACGCATCGGATTGTGGCTCCGACATTGGAGGGTTCAACTCCCTTCAGCCGCCCCACTGTAGTTAGGCCCATAGCCAAGGGGTAAGGCAAGGGACTTTGACTCCCTCATCGTTGGTTCAAATCCAGCTGGGCCTGCCATTTTTTACCACCCCATCGTGCTCTTTGAGAGGGCTATCGCCAAGCGGTAAGGCAGTAGGCTCTGACCCTACCATCGTTGGTTCGAATCCAGCTAGCCCTGCCATCATTGAAAGATTATAGAACCTTTGGGGTTCTTTTTTTTATTTTTGAAGTAATCTTTATTTGACCTGACTACCATAAGTCAGGAGGAACACTTATGAAAAAAATACGCTTGTTTTTGATTGTTTTATTCAGTTTCTGTGCAACGCAGTTTTCATTTTCAGCATCAGGTGGAGAAACACCTTCAGGTTTGAATCACTTGAGTCTATCAAATCTCAAAATCCATCCCTATGCTTATACGGCAGAGACCATTTCGAACATCCCTTTGGTGAAACATCAGTGGTATACACTAGCGATTGATTTCGACACCTTAGGCAGGCATTTGGCAAATCTGGGAGATCTTTGGATCGAAGTCGAATTTTTTCCAGGTCCCTATTCGGGTGATGTCTATTTTGAAACCGATATGGCCAACCATCGGGTTTTTTTGGAATTTATGGCCGAAGATAACGATTTTAGAATCACTTACATGCCTATCGATGATGAGTCCAACACATATAACATCATCCTTTATCAAGGATATTATGCCAATTTCCCTGGTTTTGAGCCTTATCTGCACCCAAGTGATACCAAAATCACAGAAGGTGTATTACCGATGGACTATGATCATCGATTATCCTTTGAAGACATCAGTAACTTGGTCACCGCAAAAGATCCGATGGGCAATACATTGACGAAAACCTTAGAATCGGATACCTATACCGGAAGTTCTCAATTGCCTGGTAATTATCAGATGGTATTTTCCACACTCTATAATCAAGTCAGAAAACGATACATCTTAGATATCAGAGTCCTAGACATCACTGCACCCGTTATACATTCTGGAAGTATCATCGAAATTCCCTTCAGTCAGAGAAAGACATTACAGGAAATCGTTGGTACATTGTCTGTTTCTGACAATGTGGATGTGATTGCTCCATCCGAACTGATCATTGTCGAAGACACCTATTCATCGGCACATTCAGTTGGCAACTATCACGTCAAACTGAGAGCAATTGACTCCAGTGGCAATCAGAGTGAAGCAACGGTCACCATTGCCTTAGTTGATCGAAAAGGACCTTCTATTTCCGGACCTTCTTCGATTTATGTCTATACGACAGACACGCCGTTGACCAATGAACAGATCAGATCGAAATTCACTGCGATAGATGATGTCGATGGACCCAATGTCACGGTATCGATTCACCAAAACAACTACATCCAGAAAACAGCACCAGGCATATATTGGATTGAAATTGGCGCAAGTGATGCACAAGGCAATACGACCACATTCATGTTGAATGTTCATGTGGTCGATAATCGGAGTCCTCAGTTTGTCATCGATACACAAATCTTATCCAAGACGACTGCAGAATCGATGACAGAAGCTGAAATCATCGATTGGTTCAAGGCTCAGATGCTTTCCATCGGGATGTCTGTGTCTCACGTGCGTATCTTGTATAATGAATATGAAGAACATCACCAAAAAGCGGGTCAGTATTATGTTTATTTAACCTACGAAGAACAAGGATCAGAAGGTATCACTCGCATACTGATGGATGTCAGTGAAGCTGATGAAAAAGCGATACCAACGTATATCTTGATCCCTGTCTCATTGATTATCGTGGTGGTTTCTGGGCTTTTCTATGTCAAAATGAAAAAGAAGTAATATTTTCGAGAAAGAATTGACTCTAGTGTGTTTCTAGGGTATAATTCTTCTTGCGCGGGTGTGGCGAAATTGGCAGACGCACTAGACTTAGGATCTAGCGCCTTGGGCGTGCAGGTTCAAATCCTGTCACCCGCACCATATGGTTTTCAAGAGAACGACTTTGTCGTTTTTTCTTTTCTAGCCGCTAGTTTACAATCTTTTTTAATAACCGCAAATAGTGTAGAAAAAATGAAAAAGACCCTTACCATTTCGCTTGACATAGGGTATAATGATAATGTTGAATAAAACGCACTCTTTTAGGAGGTCATTTCATGTTGCAAATTGGAACACAAGTTCAGAATTTCAGTTTGAAGGACGCCTACGGCAAGATTCACCAGTTGAGTGATTATCTCGGCAAAAAAGTTGTCATCTATTTTTATCCAAAAGACGATACGCCAGGATGCACTGCACAAGCATGCGCATTCAGAGATGCCTATGATGATTTCAAGAAAGCCGATGTGGTTGTCATTGGAATTAGCAAAGATGATTCAAAAAGTCATAAGAAGTTCATTGAAAAATACAATCTTCCCTTCATCCTTTTGTCAGATGAAGAACTCGTGGTAGCCAATCAGTTTGGCACCTGGGTTGAAAAGAGCATGTATGGGAAACCTTATATGGGCATGAGCAGATCGACATTTGTTTTGAATGAAAAAGGGTTCATAACACACGTATTTGAGAAAGCATCTCCAAGCGAGAATGCTTCCGAAATATTAAGTGCACTATAAAGATTTTAAGGAGGCTATAGTTTATGGTAGCAAAAAAAGTGATTAAATCGATGGACGGTAACGAAGCAGCGGCGTATTGTGCCTATGCGTTTACCGAAGTGGCAGGTATTTATCCAATTACACCATCCACCCCAATGGCACAATATGTCGACCTCTGGGCATCAGAAGGCAAGAAGAACTTATTCGGTATGCCTGTGAAGGTCATCGAAATGCAAAGTGAAGCTGGCGCAGCTGGAACAGTCCATGGTTCACTCCAAATGGGCGCTCTAACAACGACATTCACAGCATCTCAAGGTTTATTACTCAAGATTCCCAACATGTACAAAATCGCAGGACAACTCCTTCCAGGAGTTATTCATGTTGCTGCGCGTTCGATCGCTGCTCAAGCGCTCTCCATTTTCGGGGATCATCAGGACGTCATGGCTGCACGTCAAACCGGATTCTGCATGCTGGCTTCAACATCCGTGCAATCCGCAATGGATTTAGGCGGTATTGCCCATCTTTCTGCCATCAAGACTTCAGTGCCTTTCATGCATTTCTTTGACGGGTTCAGAACTTCTCATGAAGTTCAATCGATTGAAGTACTGGATTATGAACTTTTCGATCGTTTGTTGGACAAAGAAGCGGTTGCAAGATTCAGAGCCAAAGGTTTGAATCCTGCACATCCAGTATCCAGAGGTACTGCACAAGGCGAAGATGTCTATTTCCAGACCAAAGTCCTTCAAGCATCTCATTATGCGGGCATTCCCGATGTCGTGAACAACTACATGAAAGAAATTTCTAAAGTCACTGGCAGACCTTATGCACCGTTTGTTTATTATGGTGACAAAGATGCAACGGATGTTGTCATCGCCATGGGTTCTGTGATTGAGACTGCACAACAGGCAGTGGATCACCTGACTGCTCAAGGCAAGAAGGTTGGTTTGCTTTCAGTTCACCTCTACAGACCTTTCTCAGCTGACTATTTCTTAAAAGCAATGCCCAAAACTGTCAAACGCATCACTGTACTCGATAGAACACTTGAAGCGGGAGCTTCTGGAGATCCACTCTATCTAGATGTCAAATCGATTTATTATGACCAACCGAACCAACCCATCATTTTAGGTGGTCGTTATGGACTTTCTTCGAAAGACATGACTCCAGGACTCGTTCTTGCGGTTTATGAAAATATGTTTGGACCCATGAAAGACAGATTCACAGTCGGTATCAATGATGACGTTTCACACACATCACTACCCATCAAGGCTGATATTGACTTAACCGATAAAGACACGACAGAACTTCTGTTCTACGGACTCGGTTCCGATGGTACTGTCGGTGCGACGAAGAATATCACGAAGATCATTGGTGACCATACATCCTTATTTTCACAGGCGTATGCATCCTATGACTCCAAGAAAGCAGGCGGTGTCACCCGCATGCACGTACGTTTCTCCAAGAGAGCGATACGTTCGACCTATCTTGTCAACTATCCACAATTCGTCTCCTGTTCTGTTGATACCTATTTAGCGAAGTACGACATGCTCAAGGGACTCAAAGATGGCGGTACATTCTTGCTCAACACAACAACACCTGCTGATCAAATCGAGACGTTGTTGCCTAACAAAGTCAAGCGCCAGCTTGCACAGAAGAAAGCTAAGTTCTATATCATCAATGCCGTTGAACTGGCCTATGAAATCGGACTCGGCAGAAGAATCAACACCATCATGCAATCTGCATTCTTCAAACTCAATGACAACCTCATGAACGCTGAAGATGCCAACAAATACATGAAAGAATATGCTGAGAAGACTTATGGTCGTAAAGGCGGCGCCATCATCGAACAAAACTATGCAGCCATCGATGCTGGATACATGCACCTGATCGAAATCAAGGTCAATCCAGACTGGGCACTGCTTGAAGATGCTGCGAAAACAGATACAAGCGATCGTCCTGATTTCGTCAGAAAGATTGCTGATCTCGTCAATGCCATGGAAGGCGATTCATTACCCGTATCCGCGTTCCTCGGTTATGAAGATGCACATATGGAAAATGGCACAACTGCCTATGAAAAGCGCGGTATCGCCAATTTCGTTCCCGAATGGAGAAGCGAAAACTGTATCCAGTGTAACCAATGCGTCTTCGCATGTCCACATGCTGTCATCCGTGCATTCTTAGCAGACGGTACCGAAGCTCAAAACGCGCCAGAAGGTGCGAAGTTGCTACAAGCCAAAGGTAAGGGTATGGAAGGTTACAAGTTTACCATCCAAGTCTCGACTTTAGACTGTACAGAATGCGGTGTTTGCGTTCAGGTATGTCCAACACCCAACAAATCACTCGTCATGGTTCCAATTGGCGACGAACTTGCCAAGGGTTCCCAACAGACAGCCAATTACTTCTTCAATGAAGTCACTTACAAGGATTTCGGTACCGATACACCGAAGAACCTTTCCTTCCAGCAACCCCTGTTTGAATTCTCAGGCGCTTGTGCGGGTTGCGGTGAAACACCGTATATCAAGGCACTCACTCAACTGTATGGCGATCATATGGTTCTTGCGAATGCGACAGGTTGTACCTCGATTTATGGTGCTTCCTACCCATCCACACCTTACACAACCAATCCTGAAGGATTCGGACCTGCTTGGGCAAACTCATTGTTTGAAGACAATGCTGAATTCGGTTTTGGTATGAGAATCGCGTATGAAACGATGAGAGATAGAGTTCAAACCATTTTGAACAATCATCTGTCTGAAATGCCTGAAGAACTCCGTGTACTTGCAGAATCTTGGATTGCTAACCGCAAGATTGCTGAAGTCACACGCAAACTGAGAAGTGAAATGTTACCTCTCCTAGAAAAAATCAATGCACCTTATGCCAAAGAACTGATTTCCCTCAAGGATTACTTTGTGAAGATTTCACAATGGATCATGGGTGGAGACGGTTGGGCATATGACATCGGTTACGGCGGAATCGACCACGTCATCGCAAACAATGAAGATGTCAACAT
>DITG01000120.1 GCA_002422045.1 Acholeplasmataceae bacterium UBA6190 | reverse complement strand
TGCTGGAGTCATCTTCTTCGGACGCATTTCATAGAGTCTGACCTTGATGCCCTGATTGGCGAGATAGTAGGCTGCTTCGCTGCCTGCAAGTCCCGCGCCGATCACATTGACCATGATATCACCATTTCTATTATAACTTAAATTGGGCGATAGACATCTATACCTCTAGATGACGAACCTTGGGACCAAAAACAGCGAATGCCACTCTGGTGATGTAAAAGACAAAATAGACTTTGATAGGGATCAGCCACATGGCACGCATGACTCTTAAAAACACGCCTGCAAGATAAGGGGGGGCTCCATAAAGATTTTCCACCCATAGCGGTGTCAAGAGGATATTGACCGTGATTTCAATGATCATCACGATGAAAATGAATAGATCGATATGCTCGAAATGCTTGGATCTTCGCTTTCTCGATAACCATTGAATACCGACGATGATGGCATAGAATGCGACAATACTCAATATGAAGACCATTTTAAAGACATCTGTTAAAGGCACAACAGAGGAACCGACACGGAGTGACTCTGTTGTAATCACATAGAGGATACCGAGTATGGAAAGCAATGACAACGTCACCAAATTGATCAGTGACATCGGAATTTTAACTGATTTTCGTCTCAGCACAGAAAAGACAAATCCGGCAATCAAACCAGTCAATGCAAGATTGATGGTAAATCCGATGTGATAGGGGCCAAAGGCATGCGTAAACAACAGATATCCAAGAATATCGGTCAATATGCCAATACCTAAGCCAAATATGGGTCCTAATAAGACTCCAGCGATGATGATGGGAATCGCAATCAGATCGATTCTAACTGCGGGAACACCAAATAAAACAACAACAAAGGAAAATGCAGGTGATGCCATGATGACACCGAGTGCAACAAGCATCGATGCCAGTGTCATTTTCTGAATGGATTGGTTATTTTTCATATGGTATCTTTCCTTTCAAAGCATTGACCACGTGAGCGAGGAAATATAGTGAACCTGTAATCAAATGAACAGCATCCTGATGATCCTGGATAGAATCCAGTACATGATGATAATCGAAATCGATCTTGACCTCTGGATGACTGAAGGTTGACAAATCGAGGGCACGCTCATGTTCAAATGTTGTGAGTGTGACATCCGGTGTGAGTGTGAGCAAATGCTTGATCATCTCTTGATAAGGCTTGTCTTTGAGGATTGCTGCTATCACACGAATATCTGATTTGAGGTTGAGATTCTTGATTGATTCAACCAATCTTTCAATACCTTCTTGGTTATGTGCACCATCGATGATGATCATCGGAGATTTGGATAAGATTTGAAACCGTTTGGGTGGGACTCCCATCTGAATGCCCTCACGAATATGATCTAAAGTGATATAGATCCCCAGTGTTTGCAAGGTGCGTGCAACTTCGATGGCGAGACTTGCATTTCTCGCCTGATATGAGGCAATCGTATTCAAATGATACATATGTTCTTGGTAAAGCATGTTGATGTGTGAATCTTGGTTGATGATTTGGTAGGGTTTGACTCTGTAAATACGGGATTTTTTTGAATATGCATACGATTCTATGACTTCATCAGCTTCTTGATTGATATCGAAACCAAGTACAACCGGAATACCCTCTTTGATGATGCCAGACTTTTTGTCAGCAACATTCGCATAACCATAACCCAATACATCCTGATGGTCTAGTCCGATGTTGGTGATGACGCTCAAGATGGGCATCACGACATTGGTGGCGTCATCTTTTCCACCTAGACCAACTTCGATCACGGCATAATCAACATGCTGATCATGAAAATAGGCGAGTGCCAAAAAAGTGTCAATTTCAAAGGGTGTCAACTGAAACCGTTCAAAATCTGGTTGATAACGCGCATTCATGGAGACCACATCATCTCGAGAAATCTCTTGATGGTTGATGTTGATGTTATCGAATCTACCCATGTCAAAAGGTGAGGTGTAAATGCCCACTTGAAAACCAGCAGCAATCAATATGTTTTGAATCATCAAGGATGTCGATCCTTTGCCATTGGTTCCACCGACATGAATGACTTTAAGATTCAGATGAAAATTACCATGATGTTCCAACATGGATTTGATGTTCATCAGATTGAACATGATACAACCTCCGAACACAAAGGCTTGTCATTGCAATCAAAAAAGGGATCTCTTAAGAGACATGAACAGATCATATTGTCAGCACTCAAGATACCCTTCATGAAAAAAGACCTCCGCAATGAGAGATCCACTATAATCGCTTACAGCGGACAAATGAGAAAACCGCCACTTTCGTGTTCGTTCTAGTCAAACATCCCATGACTAGACACTTAACGCTTTCTCATTACTCTGCACTCTCAATTATACATGAAAACCCAAAACTTATCATCTAGAAAGAAAAATGCCAACAGATGTCATTTAGTCTAGGTTCCAATCAATGGGTGTCAAGTCGGATTCGATCAGATAAGCATTGGTCTTTGAAAACGGCTTGGATCCGAAAAAGCCTCTGGATGCCGAAAGTGGTGAAGGATGGGGACTCGTGATGATCCGGTGGATAGGATTAGTAATCAGGTCTTTCATCTTCTGAGCATGCGCTCCCCATAGGATGAAGACAACCCGAGTATGTTTTGAGTTGATTGCTTTGATTACTTCGGATGTGAAGATTTCCCAGCCCTTGCCCTGATGAGATAACGCCTGGTGCGCAACAACGGTCAAGCAAGTATTCAGTAACAAGACGCCTTGTTTCGCCCAATGGGTCAAATTTCCTGTTTTAGGGTAATGCATCTTGAGATCATCGATCAATTCCTTATAGATATTCTTTAAACTTGGGGGATATGCACCTGATTCTACAGAAAATGCCAATCCGTGTGCTTGACCGATATCATGGTAAGGATCTTGTCCTAAGATCACGACTTTGACTGTTTCATAGGGTGTCAGTTTCAGACAAGACAAACGTTTTTCTTTCGGTGGTAAAATCAAGCGTTCCTGATCTTCACTTTTCAAAAAAGACACAAGTGCCTGAAAATATGGTTTTTTAAGTTCTTGTTCAATCAACAGATTCCATTCCATATTATGCTTCCTTGGGCTTCTTTTTGATGACTTTGATGAGTACCACGACAATCGTTATGTTTGTAGCTATCAACAAAAGCATGACAGGTGATGTGAATATCGCTCTGAAAAACATCGATAGGGTGCCTATCCATGGTATTTTGAACATGACAACACCAATGATATCTTGATCTCTTAATTCCGTGGGTTGACCGTTTTCATCTTTCCAGTTGTCATAGGATAAATCAGGGTTATTCTTGATACCATAGGTTTTGTAGATGTTGCCTTCAGCATCACTTGTAATCTCACCAAGCACATGTGTCACGACACTTCTTTGATAGATGGTATTTCCAAATTCATCCTTGTTGATGGTCGGTAAATAGGTGTAGAACGTGATCTTATCCCCTGGATTCAACTCTGATAAATCAATCTTTTTGACAACAACGACATCGTTAATGTTAATTTCAGGTTCCATGGAATCAGAGACAACAGCATAGTTTCTAAATCCGATCATGTTGATGGCTTGATCAGGAAAAAAGATTTCCATCACGAGAAAAAGCGTCAAAAATGACGCTAACACATAAAAGATGATGTTTTGGATGAGTATCCTATTATTCATGGGTTCACCTAATCAAAAGGCCTTTCCTATGATCTGAGAAAGGCCCAAAAGTTTTTCTTCTTATTTTTTTTCTTCTGTTTAGCCTTATCCTTGTCTCTGATGTAAAGATAATAGAGAATTGAAAGTACAAGTGCATGTGAGAATAGCATCACAAGATAACCGCGTGTTGATGAAGATACATAAGTGAGGGTGCCTGCAAGCGTTGCTTTTCTGACAAAAAAACCTTCGATTTCATCAAATGTGTTCACATCGTTTGATGCGATGTATCCATCTAAGGTGGTGGTTACTGTCTGATCTTCTAAATCAAATGATGCGACACGTTCTACCCAATAGACGTTACTACCAAATTTACCGTAGATGACCACAAGATCACCCACTTCAAGTTTTGCAGGATCGAATTTTTCTATCAGGACAACCGTTGCAGAGATTTGAAACCCAGTTTCATCAACAACAACTTCTTGATCGATGGGTACAGCAATGACATTGGTATACCGAACGATATTGAGACCACGATTGGGTAAAACCATTGGAATCGAAATATAAACCAAATGGGTGATGGCTAATGCGAATAAAATCCAATATAAAACTCTCTTATTGATTTTAAACTTACGTTTTTGTTTGAATTGAGATTTGGCACTGAGTGGGACAGTTTCTGCAGCTTGTCTTCTTAACTGGGCAAGCAGTTCTTCTGTCGATAAAAAATCTGTCAAGTTAGCACATCCTATAGTTCAGTTTCCATTTTAACCTTTTTTTTGTCTGACTTGACGATGAACACGATGGCACCGATAATTACAAGATTCACACCAACTGCCGCAATCCCAAATGGACTCTTCAAGAACTGAAGTACAATGCCAATTTTGGGTATGTGAAAGCCGTAGACTCCGATAATATCTTGATCATATAATCTCCATGTATCTGGAACGGTGCTACCATATCGATTGGTTCTAAACTCTCGATTTCCATTACCGTCGACTGTGATGGAGAAGATATAATGTGTCACTATTTCTTTTGTACCATTGTAGTCAATATCCGCTCTGAAGGTGATAATATCACCAACTTCAAGATTTTCAACATTGGGATTGTATGCAATCACCATGTCATTGACATTCAGTACGGGTTCCATACTTTCAGTGATGACGACAAATGGTTTAAATTGAAATATTTTGATAGTCATATCAGGAAGGAATGCTTCAATCAAAATGTAAAAAAGAAGCAACCCAGTGAAGATGAAAAACAATATTGTTCCTACTAGTTTTGATTTTTCTTTGATTTTAGATTCATTCACGATATCATATCTCCTATGAATTATTTCATATCGAAGAAATTATATCATAAATCCTTGAAAATGTTAATCTTTGTTCGGAATTATCACGCATTTGAGTACA
>DITG01000112.1 GCA_002422045.1 Acholeplasmataceae bacterium UBA6190 | reverse complement strand
AAAGCACTGAGAGGTATCTCCCCCAAAGTGGATCAAGATTTCTACAAGCATCACCCGATCTATCAACTATGGATGTTTGCCGATCATGAAGAATTGATTTTGGATATCGCCAAAAAGATTACCAAATTCAGAGTCTATCCATGGCACAAAGGCGGAGCAGACTTTGTCTATCCGTTCATGAACAAAGCGTATGGCATTCAAAAAGCGTTAGAACATGAGCGGGATTACCGGTTGATTTGTGTAGGTGATGGCGCCAATGATATTCAGATGATTGAAATGGCAGATATTGGGATAGCCATGGACAATACGAGGTTTACCGAATTAAAAGAAAAAGCCGNNCACATATCATGGAAGATCAGCTTTATGCATTCTTTCAAAAAATCAATCTGATTTAGGCCGTAATTTGTCTTGAACGTCCTTGATGATTTCCTTGGGGACGTAAGGTGAAATATCGGCATGATGGATCACCAGCTCCTTGATTCCCGAGGAAGACACAAAATGGTTTCTCGACGATGGGAACAAAATGATGGTTTCAATGTTTCGGTTTAAGTTTCGGTTGAATTGATAAAGCGCATACTCGTTTTCATAGTCAGGAATATTTCTCAGTCCTCTGATCATGAGTTCAATATCATTTTTCTGAGCATAGCGTACAATCAGATCCGTTGTCGATGTGACCACGACATTTGGAATGTCACAACAAACCCGCTCAATCATTTCGATACGTTCTTCCGCAGTGAAAGTCGGCATCTTCTTGTAGTTGTCTGCAACGACGACATGGAGTTGATCGACAAAACGTGCCGCACGCTTGATGATGTCCAAATGACCGATGGTCAAAGGATCGAAGGTACCTGGATAAACAGCTTTCTTCATGGTTTTTACCTCGCTTCACTTTTCAGTATATCACCAAAAATCAAAAAAAGAATCAAAGGAGATGCAATATGAAAGTTCTAAAGAAAGGTATTCAAATTCAAATCTTACTCTTTACCGTTTTCTTCCTCATGGGGGTCAGTTTGATCTTCACTTATTTTTTCCCTGAACAGTTGACCGTCGTCAATCTCATCACGATTGGTGTCGTTGTTGTCTTTTCGGTGTTGGGGTACCGCATTTACAAGAATCCTGACATGAGTATCATCATCATCACACCAAAAGAAGAAAAAACCATCAAGTATCTCACCTACGGATATTTCATCGTTTATGTGATCAGAATGGTTTTGGCATCCTCTGAGGTCGTGGATGGATTGGTTTTGAATGTCACATCCGGAATCATTCTCATGGGTATCGCAGTGTTTGGTATACTTTTTCAATACAGAATATTCAAAGGCAAATAGGAGGCGTCAAAAAACGTCTTTTTTTGTGTTATAATTATTCTATCAAACCTTAGGAGGAACTTATGAAGACTCTCACAGATGTTTATGTTTTAAACAATGGCGTCAAAATGCCAAAAATCGGATTCGGAACCTGGCAAATTCCCAATGGCGCGCCCGCTTATGACTCAGTAACCCTGGCACTCAAGCATGGGTATCGTCATATTGACACAGCAGCGGCTTACCGGAATGAAGAAAGTGTCGGCAGAGCCATTCGCGATTCCAAGATTCCAAGATCAGAAATCTTTGTCACTACAAAACTCGAATCACACATCAAATCCTACGATGAAGCACTCGAAGCTTTTGAAAAGACGATGAAGGAACTCGATTTGGGTTACGTCGATTTATACATCATTCACGCACCATGGCCATGGAGTGCCATTGGCAAAGATTGCAGAGAAGGTAACATACAAGCGTACAAAGCACTCGAAACCATCTACAAATCAGGCAGAGCGAAAGCGATTGGCGTCTCGAATTTCAGTGTTTCAGATCTGGAAAACATTCTTGCACATACTGAAATCGTCCCTGCGGTCAACCAGATTTCATTCTTCATCGGTAGCAATCAGCCAGAAACTCACGCATTCTGCAAAGCCAAGAACATTTTGGTTGAAGCGTACTCTCCGCTGGCCATCGGACATGCATTATCGAATGAGCATATCATCAATTTATCCAAAAAATACAACGTCACACCTGCACAGATCTGTATTCGTTATTGTATCGAAAAAGGCACTGCACCGCTTCCTAAATCCACACATGAACATCGTATCATTGAAAATACGAAAGTGGATTTCAAGATCAGCGATGAAGATGTCGATTTCTTGGATTCCATCAAAGACGATCCGAGAAAGTGGTCATAATCAACAAAAAGGACATTTCGCAATGTCCTTTTTTTGTTTTATGAAGATTTTCCTCCATGACGCTGACCTTGGCCACCTTGACCTTGGTTTCCTGCACCATGACGATGCTGAAACATATTTTTCAATCCATTCGCGACATCACCTGCAGCACAGGTCAGACGGTCTTTTGAAAATGCAGATAAGTGTTTTTCAGAACCTGCCTTCAAATATTCGAATACGACACGCACATCATCGGGTAAATCTTGTTCAAGAAATGATTGATAGATGGCGATGTTTGCAGTTTCCGCTTCGATGCCTGTTGCAATAGCACTCGCAATAGAATCGGGTAAGACAACGGATTCGCTCGCAAGATTGACAGGGACTTCGATACCGTAAGTTTCAAATAAGGGCAGAAGTAAGTCAATATGCTTTTGTTCGGCAAGCACGATTTTTGAGAATGGCTTAACCTGACCGTAGGCTTCCAAAATCGCCTGATAGGTTGCTTGAGCAGCATATTCATCCAAAATCGCATAATTCAACATTTCTTCGAGTGTCAATACGCCATCTTCATCTTCATCAAGCAAAGGTGCTTCGAACAATACCCCTGTTGATTGAGCACTCACTGATAAACCTGTGATGGTCAATGATGCGATGACCAAGGCAAACAATCCAAACCAAACTAATTTTCTTGTCATGATGTAATCCTCCTTATGACTTTACTAACATACGTGATGGAGGGTTCTTTTATTGGTGAAGATTGAAATAATGTCAGGAATGTTGTCATGAAGTCAAAAAAATGTGAATCTTCACTACAAATGATTGACCAATTATTGACAATCCTTGCAATAACCATAA
>DITG01000065.1 GCA_002422045.1 Acholeplasmataceae bacterium UBA6190 | reverse complement strand
AAGTCCACCGGTGAGGATAACATCAAAAGGTTCCTTGACTTCTTCTGAAATCCGTTCAATCAGTCCATCGACTTGAGCTGCGACACCATAGGTGACACCGCTTTGCATGCATGCGATGGTGTTGGTACCCAACACTTTTTTCGGAACTTCGATATCGATATCCGGTAATAGTGCGGTATTGCCAACGAGTGCCTTGATGGATATGTTCACACCTGGAGTGATGATGACACCCAAGATGGTTTTATTTTTGACATAAATGTATTTATTGGCTGTACCAAGATCAACCACCAGCATCGGGTGATTGAAGGATTCGACCCCAACGGCATCGCAAATGATATCGGCTCCGACTTCTCTGGGATTATCGGTTTTGACATTGAGTCCGGTTTTCACACCAGGTCCAACAACCAAAGGATCTTTAATACCAAAAAAACGATCTGAAATGTCTCTGAGTCGTTCTGTGATTCGCGGAACCACAGAAGAAATCGCAATCTCATCAATGGATTTGATATCGATCAGACTTTTGATCTGGATGAAATATTCATCCGCCGTTTTGGAGACTTCAGTATTCAGACGATAGGTCTCGAGAATCTTTTTTCCATCTGAGATGCCGATGGAAATGTTGGTGTTGCCGACATCAAAAAGCAAAATCATAAGGTCTTTCTCCGATCAATGGTTTTCAGAAACTTGTTTGAGCGCTAAGATGATGGGGGTGCCAATCAAGGCTGCCAGGAATGCTTCCACGAGTCCGTTGGTCGCTGCGATGGCCACCAGGATGCCGATGACATTTTGGGTTTGTAACAAATCGACCAAAAGTTGTCTGGAGAAAAGCAAAATTGCTGTGAGCACGATGATGGTATGCATCAAGGAACTCAATAGCAAAACAGATGGGTAGAGGATACTTTCTTTCTTCTTGCCTGCAATGAAGGCATAATAGCTTGAAATCAGGACTGTCGAGATGATGAGTGCGATGAAATTGAGGACTGGTTTGCTCCAACCTGCAAAATCAGCGATCGCACTGGATGAATAAAAGACACCGACAACGGAAACGAGTGCAACAAAACTGAAGATGACCACATCGCTTTTCTTGAATTTGCCATCAATGGCTTGTATACCCTTGAAGAGGTAAATGGACACTAAGACAAATAACAGTCTTGGCAAAATGGAGACGAGTGGATTGATGAATGCAATCGCGATCCCCGCATTGACTTGAAGTGCTCTCAGGAGTGATCCAAGTCCAAACACAAATCCCAAGACCAGTGCATAGCGCTTGGGCAACAAAAAAACTCCAATCAGGACAGGGATGTGGATCAAGGTGAGTTCCGTGATACCCAAGGTAATGAATCCCACCTGAGGCACAAAGGTCATCACCAGGATGATCGCTGCAAAAACTGAAGTCAAAGTCAAATCTCGAATCGGGTTTCTTTTCATATGAATCTCCTTTTCAGGCCCTAAGGGTCCCATAAGTTACTTTCATTATATACCTAATAATTTAGAAAAACAATACAAAAGTCCCAAATCGGGACTATGGTTGATAGGGACCCCAAGGACTGTTATCAGGATCGGTGTAAACGCGTTTGCCTCTGTTCAATTCATTGATGGTTTTGATTTCAACATCACTTAATGTGATGAACTGCGCTTGATAGTTTTCTTCGATTCTAGCAGGTGTCACGGATTTTGGAATCATCAGGATATCCCGTACTAAACCCCAGGCAATCACAACTTGAGGAATCGTGCACTGGTGCAAAGTAGCAATCTTCGATAGTCCTTCTGCCCAGATGCCTTCAAAGATACCACCTTTCATGAATGGACCATAGGACATCGTTGCAATCCCTTCATGATCCAAAAACGCTTGAAGTGGGATTTGAGAAAGACCAGGATGGAGTTCAACCTGATTGACCATCGGTTTGATGGTGGCTGTTTCATAAAGATCTATAATATGATGTTTCTGGAAATTGGAGACTCCGATGGCGCGCACTTTGCCTTCTTTGTAAAGCGCTTCAAAGAGTGCCCATGTCGTCTGATTGACTTTCTTGTCGTGATTGGGCCAGTGAATCAGATATAAATCGACGTAGTCGGTCTTCAGTTTTTCCAAGGACTCCATGAATTGTTTTCTCATGTTTTCCGGCGTGGAATGTCCTCGTTGTTTGGTTGTGATGAAGATCTCTTGTCTTGGAATACCGGAATCCTTGATGGCATCGCCAACGGAATGTTCGTTTCGATACATTTGTGCCGTATCGATATGACGATATCCGGTTTTCAAGGCATGAAGGACGGTTTCATAGGTCTTGTCGCCTGCTTCGACCAAAAAGGTACCTAAACCGAATGTGGGCATTAAGACGCCGTTGGATAGTTTCTTGTTCATTGATTGCTCTCCTTGAGGGTTGTAATGATTTCAGGATTGAGTGTTTTCAGTACAGTGAAAAGCATCTGTTTAGCTGCTTCAAGATCTCTTAAGTCCATCATGGCTGCTGTGGAATGGATGTATCTGGCAGGCAAGCCAATCGTGGTTGCGACGACACCCCTGTTCAAATCCAGTGCAACCGCAGCATCGGTTCCACCCATCGATACGAAATACTGACAGGGGATCTCGTGGTCCTTGGCAAGTTTGACAAAGAAATCGAGGATGCCCTGATGCATGACATTTTTCGGATCGTAGATCCGCAAGAGAAACCCTTTGCCCAAACCACCTAAGGCTTGTTTATCCAAGGCATCATTGACCGGGGAAGCATCGAGTGCTAGAAAAATATCTGGATCAAACTGATTCACTGAAGTTTCTGCACCTCTTAAACCAACTTCTTCCTGGACGGTTGCACCGACCACCAACGTATAAGGTAGTTCGATATCATGAAATGCTTGGATAGCTTCCAAAGCCAATCCGCAACCATAACGGTTATCGATCGATTTGCTGATGATCCGGTGGGGGTTCGCAGTTTCTGCAAATGGATTGTCATAGAGGACCATATCGCCCAAGCCAACGCCAAAACTTAAGGCTTCTTCTTTGGAAGAGGCTCCAATATCTAAGACAAGTTCATCGAAACTGATGATCTGTTCTTTTTTCAAATGCGGAGGAATCGCACCGATCACGCCTTTGATCATGCCTTTTTTGGTATAGACATTGAGGACCTGTGAGATGAAGACTTCACCGGCAAGACCGCCAGTGGGTTGCAGTTTTAGCATCCCAAGTTCTGTGATTCCGACAACCATCAGTCG
>DITG01000032.1 GCA_002422045.1 Acholeplasmataceae bacterium UBA6190 | reverse complement strand
GTATCTAGGAACCACCATGCGGACCCAAACTGAATCTTGCCAGGAATGCCTCCACCTTGGAAAGCTGCCATCATCGTGATGGCCACTTCGAAGTCGCGAGGATTTAAGGTATATAAGATGGTTTTCGGAAGTTCATCGGTTTGATCAAGCGCATCGAGAAGTTGTGCGAGCGGTTTAGCGACAAGACCGTCGTTGATCGCATCAAATCCGGTGTCGGGACCCAAAATCTTTAAACTACGTTCTGAAACATTTCTCAGTGCACCAATATGATACTGTTGTACCCAACCGTGCGCATGATAGGCTTGTCCTAAGAACACCAAGAGATGACCTTTATATTTGCGAACTTCAGAGGGTGATACATATTCATGCCGAAGTGCTTTTTCATAAATGACAGCAACTTCTTCTGGAGTTGCTTTTTCATACATCACGACATCGAGTGCATGATCAGAGAGTCTGCATCCATGCTGATGAAAGTAGCTGATCCGTTCTAAGAGTGCTTTTTTAAGCAAATCCAGCGAGGATAGACTATATCCGACAACTTTTGACAGTTTCAAGATCCATTCCTGAAACCATGATAATTCGATGTTGACTGCCTTATCGGGTCTGAATGCGGGAATCACTTTGGTTTTGAAGGTCACGTCTTGTGCGAGTTTTTCATGATAAACTAGCGAATCAATCGGATCATCAGTGGTGACAATCACTTCGACAAAAGACTTTTGAATCATTTGACGTGCTGTCATCGTTTCAAGTTGAAGATTGACTGCATCATAGATTGATTTTGCGGTATCCGGTGAGAGTAACGTATCAATACCGAAAAACCGCTTGAGTTCAAAATGTGTCCAGTGGTACAAAGGATTGCCGATCAGTTGCGGTACAACTTCAGCCCACTTCATAAACTTCTCAAAATCTGGCTTGTTACCCGTGATGTAGTCTTCAGTGACACCATTTGCTCTCATCAAACGCCATTTGTAGTGATCCCCTGAAAGCCATACATCAAATAGGTTGTTAAACTTCTTGTCCTCATAGATTTCTTTGGGATCCAAGTGACAATGATAATCAATGATTGGCATTTGTTTTGCATAGGTGTGATAAAGTTTTTTGGCAACTTCGCTTTTCAGCAAAAAGTCATCATGGATAAAAGGTTTCATGATGTTCTCCTGTATCTGTCAACTGCTCAATGACTTTTCAATGTCACGAGTATACATGTGATCAGATGTTTGATTTGGTGTTTTTTAACCTTCAGTCAACTGCTTAAACCTTTGACTTGATTCAGGTGTCTGTATATACGGACACCGTTTATAACTACTCTTATTCTATCACGTTATGAAACCGTTGTCAACATATTTTATCAAGCGCTTTCATAAATATTTATGAAGTCAAAAGGACGTTCATTTTTTGATTTCCTTTTTTCTATGAATCGATACTTTCAAGTTGTTTGAGGATACAACTCCATGTCCATATATCCGTATAAACGTATGCGATGATAGAAGATTGATAAGATGATCATTGCTAAAACCATGGTTGCAATATTACTGTAAAACATCACATAACCCAGTGCAACATAACCTATATTCATCTGTTGTAATATCCAAAGCAAGGGTAATCTGAAGACAAACAAACGAGTCACATTCAAAATCAATGCTACTTTGGAAAATTTGAACCCAATAAATAAACCTGTGATGATGGCAATCGATGTTGATGTGAGTGTTGAAAATTTCTCCCAGACATAAATATCTTTGATCATATTGATGAAGATTGGATCCGTATTTTTCGTAAACAAAGGTAACAAAGTATCCATCATCTGGTTGACAAGAATCAATCCAATCACAGCAATGATGATTGCATAAATATGAGACACCACAAAGGTTTTCATGGCACGGTCCAATCTTTTGTTCCCAAGGTTTTGACTGACGATGGATGTTTCCGCTTCTTCAAAGACCAACGACATTGACCCTGGTGCTCCCGCAAGTTTCATAGAGATTCCAAAAGCTGCAACAGCCAAGGGACCATAGACTGCTGCCATGCTGTTGACAAGTACTTTTCCAAAGCTAAATAGAAATTTACCTGTAAACACAGGAATCGAAATGGCAAGTATTGGTAAAATATAGACCTTTTTGAGTATCATCTCTTTGAAATTGAGTTGAAATGGATTGGTTTTCTTCAACATCACCCATAATGCGACCATCATTAAGAATCCCTGAGCAATCAATGTCGCAAGCGCGACATAGGTCGTTCCTTTTCCAAGGACAAACACAAAGATGATCGATAGTATCAGTTTTAACGTCATCGCAATCAGATTCAACACCAGAATGTATGTGGTGTTTCCTTTGGCTTTTTCAAGACCAATGAAGACACTATTAACAGCCATCAGGGATGTCGATGCCATCTGGATATAGAAATAGCCCAATCCGGAGCGAATGACTTCTTCTGGTGCATTGAGAAGACCAAGAATATATTTTCCAAAAAATAGTGTGACCAGAACAACAATCAAACTGACCAGAAATGCTAACATAAATGCAGCATTTGCATGTTTTCTAGCTAAAGATATATCACCTGCACCATAGAAGCGTGCAACTATCACGGTTCCTCCAACAGCAATCCCACCACCAAATGCCAAGATTGCACTTTTAATCTCATCGATAAACACGACAGAGGCGACTTCATTGCTACCAATCGTTGAAACCAATACCAAATCAAAAAAACCATACAGATAATTGAATAGTCCATAAATGGCCAGTGGCATGCTAAGCCATAACACAACCTTCCAAAGATTGCCTTGAAGGATATGCTGTCTTCTTTTTGATTGTTTTTCTGTGAGGAGCAATTCAATCACACTTTCATGTGTCCAATATAATAGACATCGTTTACATCAACCATTAGTATTCTATGATATCTTTCACAAAAAAACAATCAAGACCATAAAAAAAAGGCGATATGATTCGCCTTATGAACAATCCATGTCTTTATGAAGATCTAACTCTGACCCAAGCCTCTTCGATCTTTCGCTTCAATTGCGTGTCATAGCGGAAGAATTCATCGTTTGCAGATGGAATGACAACATACGAACTTTCTTCATACTCGCCTTCAGTGATGATGGTTTGGATGACATCACTTCTTGGAGAAGTGTAGCCAATGTTGATGGCATTTTCCAAACCGATGTCATAACTGTTGAAAAAATCAATGAAAAGATACGCCAAATCGACTTGTTTTGCAGTATTTGGAATCACAAATGCGTCGACCCACACATTGGTACCTTGATGAGGTACATGATAATCCAAATCATTATTTTCACTCATCAGATAGACGCCATCACCTGAATAGACAACAGCCATGGCAAAATCCGCGGGTTTGAGCATACGGTCAAACACTTCATCGGTCAAATATCTTGTCTTTGAACCTTTGGCATTGGTCAGCCATGCTTCAGCCTGACTGAGTTCAAGTTCCGTCGGACTATTGATCGAAACAGTATTTCCAAAAAGTGCCTTGATTGCAATCATGAATGAGTCTCTTGAGGAATCATAAAACATGACATCATAGGTCTGATTGGCCAGTGCATTCCAGCCTTCTGTTTCCAGATAAGATTTGTTCACTTTGGTTGTATCATAGAGAATACCGACATTACCATAAAAATAGGGTACGCCATACTTAAGCAAATCAAATCCATCAGTTTTCAGTTCAGAGAGTACTTCGGTCAGACCAGAATCAAAATCATTTTTTGAAAACTGTTCAAAGCGTGTATAGTCAATTTCTTGTAACAAGTTCTTGGAAACAAGTTCTTCAATGGCATAATCGCTTGGGATGACCAAATCGTAACTATTAGCTTCTATCTGGGGGATAGCACTTTCATTGGAATCAAAGGTGATGATTTGAACCCTGACACCATACTCTTTCTCGAAATCGCGTACCAGATCTTCAGTGATGTATTCTCCTGGCATGAAAATCTTGAGTGTTTCCTTGGGTGTGCATGCCGATAGCAAGACTGGCAAAAAGATCATAAAACTAAGTATCCATATTTTTCTCATGTTATTCCTCCGTGAGTTTTTGTCCGCTTTTCACATAGTCATGTACAATCTTGAGACCGATGACTAAGATGATGAGCGTCGATAAGGCATTGATGGTGGGTTCGATGCCACGCTTCAATGTGTAAAGATAAATCGAAATGTTTTTAATCGCGCTGCCGCTGACAGCAAAGTAACTGATGACAAAGTCATCGAATGACATCGTGAATGCGATTGCCGCACCTGCAAGAATGCCAATCTTGATTTGTGGAATGATGACTTTGAATAGCGCTTGTGTGGGGGTTGCTCCTAGGTCTGAGGCTGCATGTGCAAGATTGGGGTCTAGGCTCTTGACTTTGGGATACACCGTGATCAATACATAAGGTGTTGAAAATGCCACATGAGCGAGGATCATCGTCACAAGTCCGCGATCGATTTGAAATGCTCCAAAGAGTACAAAAAATGCGATGGCGGTGACAATTTCAGGATTGACAATCGGGATGTTATTGGTCGATAATGTGATTTCACGCAATGCTTTTCTTGTCTTTGTCAGTGAAATCGCTGCAAACGTTCCAATGACTGTCGAGATGACTGTCGAGATGATTGCGACCAAAAAGGTGATGAAGACGGCACTCATGATTTCCCTGGACTGAAATAGTTTGACATACCATTCGAGTGAAAATCCGGACCATCGAGTCAGTGATTTCGATTCATTGAATGAAAAGATCACCAGTGAGAGAATCGGTAAATATGTGAAGATCAAGACGAGGAAAATGAATCCTTTACCAAAGAGTTTAGAGGTTTTCATCCACATTGACCCCCTGATAACGATCGACTTTTCGAATCAAATACACAAATCCCATGATGACTAAAGATAAGACAATGGCAATCGCAGAACCATAACCGAATCTGCCTTGTTGAATCATGGCATTTTCAATCAGATTCCCGATCAGATAACGATTGTTTGCAAGATATTTCGGAATGACCAGTGTGGTTGCAGCTGGTAGGAAGACCATCATGATACCCGATAAAATACCCGATAAAGACAGTGGAATGATGACTCTGAGGATGGTTTGGAACTTGTTAGCACCAAGATCGGCAGCCGATTCGAAATAATTGGGATCAATTTTGGAAAGTACTGCATAAATCGGCAGGACCATGAATGGTAAATAAATGTATGACATACCCAAAATGATGGCAAGATCGCTGCCTAAAAGATTGGGAGCAATCATTTCAAAGACTTGCTGAAGCGCGCGTGTTCTTAAGAGAATGTTCACCCACATCGGTGCAGTAATGAGCAAGATCAGGAGTAACTGGGTACGCTGGTTTTGTCTTGAGATTAGATAAGCCAGAGGGTATCCGATCACAAGCGTGATGAGTGTCGCATATCCGGCAAGATAAAGTGATTGTAATCCTAACGTGATGAATTGAGTTTCAGATAAGAATATTTGATAATGTTCTAGGGTGAATCGAATGACGAAAACTCCGGTTGGCTGTTCTGCTTGAATGGAGTAAAGAACCATCATCATGATGGGAATGATGATCAAAATGATGAGTACGGCATAATAGGGTATTCCAAGGATATGTTCTGCCTGAAGTTTCAGCGTTTTCTTCTGTGTCTTTTTGATCCATAACTGAGATTTTTGCATTACCATTGCTCCATGACATGCAGATCTTCCGGACCAAATGACAAGTCGACATCTGCATTCATCTTTTGAACATCGGTCGTATGGATGGTATAGATGCGATCCTTGGTTTTCACATCAATTTCATAATGCACGCCTTTGAATGCGATGGATACGACTTTCCCAGATAGATATCCTGTTCCCAGTGGCACAATATCAATATCTTCAGGTCTGATGACCACATCCACTTTTTCGTTTCTGGCAAATCCCTTATCGACACACGTATAATCATAGCCATCGAAACTCACAAGATAATCATCTTTCATGATGCCTTCGATGATGTTTGATTCTCCAATGAAGTTGGCGACAAAACGGTTGGCGGGTTCATTGTATATATCAACAGGCGTCCCGATTTGCAAGATTTCGCCATGATTCATCACGACGACCTTGTCGCTCATGGTGAGCGCTTCTTCTTGG
>DITG01000061.1 GCA_002422045.1 Acholeplasmataceae bacterium UBA6190 | reverse complement strand
TTTGAAGTCTGTCTTTTTTCATCGGCGTTTCACGTTCGATGAGCTTTCTCAAATAGACATGATCTCTGTTCAAGACAGCAAGCGCCAAGGCTTGTTTTTGGATGAGCCTTTCATATTTGGGAGTGACCATATAATCGGTTAAATATCTGTGAATGTCTTTCTTATCAAAAATCAGTGATGTATCCAGTGGTGTTTCATATCGTCTATTATGGATATCGACATAGGCATCCGATGCCAGAAGCAAACGAATGGTATCAATCGTACCAAAGCGAACCGCATTGAATAGAGGTGATTCGAACTGGTCATTCAAGGCGTTTGGATCTAAATTCTGATTGAGTAACATTTCAAGGGTTGCGACTGAACTGGTCTTGGCTGCATGATGCAGCAGCGTGTTCCCGTGCGTGTCTTTGATCATCCAGTTCTGTTTGCCTTCTTTGAGCAAATAGGGGACAACTTCATGTTTTCCGCCTGCAATCGCGTAATGGACAGGCAGTTTGTCATCTTGTGTTTTCTTATTGGTATAGGATCCTGATTCGATCAAGAGTTTAATCATATCCAAGTCACCTTTGAATGCTGCAAGGTGAATCGGCAGTTCTCCGGTGCGGTTTTCAACATTGACAGAGGCAAACTTGCTAATCAAGAGTTTGGCAATCTCAAACTTGCCTTTACGTGCACAGTCAAAAAGCGGTGTTTCACCGTGGGCGTCCATGAGATTGACATTAATGTCTGAATCGAGTAAAAACTTGATCACATCCATCGCAGAACCAAGCACTGCATAGTGCAGCAAACTCTTTTTCTTCTCATCGGTCATTTCGATATGAGAATAGTTCATTTTGACATAACTGAGATCATTTTCAGCGGCTTTGAAGAATATCATTTGAGATTCACATCCTTCTACCCTTATTTTATATCAGATTTCGATTTTATCATAGAAAAAAAGTACTTATAACGAGATAAGTACCCTACGAGCGTTTATTTAACTGCTTCTTTCAACAACTTGCCTGCGCGAAACGCTGGTGATTTCTGTTCCGGTACGGTAATGAGCTGTCCGGTTCTTGGGTTCTTACCCGTTCTCTTGACTCTGTTTCTGACTTCAAAAGTGCCAAATCCAGTCACAACAACTTTTTCCCCACGTCTTCCCAATGTTTCTTGGACAGTATCCGTGAACGCTTGCAAGACGTCTTCAGCAACTTTTTGTGTAACTTGTGCGCGGTTTGCAACCACGGCAATCAATTCTGTTTTGTTCATTTGGAAATCCTCCTTAAAGTAGTTTCATTGTAACAAATATTGAAGGCTTTTGCAAACCTTTGACAACATTTTGTAGTGATTGGATGGCTTTATAAAGCAAACCAATCAAAAATCTTCGCTTTTCAAGTCTCTGGAGAGCAGTTTGTTCAAACCATCCTTGATCGAGAGTCCGCCATATAAAATTGCATAGGCGACATTGATCATCGGTAGTTCAACACCATGTTCAATCGAAAGTTTGTGCATCGCTTCGATTGTTCTGATGCCTTCAATCGTCTGCTTTTCGCTTTTGTAGACTTCATCGACTGGCATACCCAAACCGATCTTTTTACCGGCAGTGAAATTTCTAGAATTTTCTGAGGATGCTGTGACGATCAAGTCACCGATTCCGGTCAGACCAAAGGCGGTTTCTTTTTTGCCACCCATGATTTCAACGACTTTGACGATTTCGACAATCCCTCTGGTGATGACTGCGGCACGTGCGTTTTCACCGAGTCCGAGTCCTGTGCAGACACCGGAGATGACTGCAATCGCGTTTTTCACCGCACCACCGACTTCACAGCCAATCAAGTCTGTCGAGGTATAAACTCTTAAGTATTGGTCATTGGAAAAAATCATTTGCACTTCTTTGGCAAGTTCGAGATCATTCGATGCACTCACAAGCAGTGTGAGATGTCTTAAGATCATTTCTTCTGCGTGTGAAGGTCCTGTGAGTACGACAAATCCCTTATAGTGATCTGGCGTGATTTCAGATTCCACGATTTCACTCACACGTTTCAAAGTATCTGGTTCAATCCCTTTGGAGACATTGATGAAAACAGAAGGCTTTTTTAATAAAGGATTGATGGACTTGCATGCGGATCTGACGGCTTTGGTTGGAACCGATAAGAGAAAGTAGTTTGAAAAATCGACAACGGCTCGCAAATCTGTCGTTGCTTGCACAGCATCTGGGAGTACCGTATCAAAAAAGGGATGATGATGACCATTGATCTTGTCAACAGCCAAAGGGTTTAAGTCAAAGATGAGCACTTCATGTCCGTTATCGACTAATGTCTGTCCAAGGGTTGTGCCCCAGGCACCGCCACCGATGATGGAAATCTTCATGTCATACCTTCTTTCTGAGTAAGAGCTTAATAGGTGTTCCCGTGAAGTCGAATGCCTTTCTCCATTGGTTATCCAGATATCTTAAGTAAGAGAAATGGACGTAATCTGGATTATTGACAAACAACACGAAGGTCGGGGGTTTGATCGAGACCTGTGTGGTATAGGAGTAAGTCGCCTTCCCACCATTGAATATGGCGGTAGGATTCATCGCGGTCGCATCCATCAACAAATCATTGATCACGGATGTCGAAACCGTCTTGTTATAGTTTTCGAAGGCTCTGTTCAAGGCTGGGAAAATCGTATGGACTCTGGAGTTGTTTTTGGCAGAGACGAAGACAACTTCTGCAAAATCCAAGAACTTGAATTCGTCCTTGATCTTTTCTTCCATCTTCTTCATGGTCTTGTCATCTTTTTCGATCAAGTCCCATTTGTTGACGACAATCACGACCGCTTTCGCATAGTCTGCGATATAGCCTGCAACATGCTTGTCCTGCTCGATGACACCTTCGGTGCCATCAATGACCATGAGTGCGATATCCGAGCGTTCAATCGCGGTCAGCGCCCGCAGCACTGCGTATTTTTCAGCATTTTCATAGACTTTGCCGCGTTTTTTGATCCCAGCGGTGTCAATGACGACATAATCTCTTTTATCTTTTCTAAACTGGGTGTCAATCGCGTCCATCGTGGTTCCTGCGATATCACTGACGATGACTCTTTCTTCACCCAAGATTGCATTCGTGAGCGATGATTTTCCGACATTCGGACGACCAACGATACAAAACTGAACGACAGAATCATCATAGAGTTTGTCTTCATCTGTCATATGCTTCATGATTTCATCCAAGAGATCACCCATGCCAATCCCATGAATCGTCGAGACTGCAACCGGTGTTCCAAAACCAAGCGCGTAAAACTCAAAAGCGTTATTGATCATGGAGATATCATCAATCTTATTGACTGCGAGTATAACAGGCTTTTCTGTTTTATACAACAATTTTGCAATGTAATGATCGGATTCGATCAGGCCTTGTCTGCCATCCACGACAAAAACGATGACATCGGCTTCATCCATGGCGATCTGCGCCTGCGCTTTGATTTGATTTAAAAAAGGAGCATCGCCAATGTCGATGCCCCCTGTATCTATGACTCTGAAACTCTTCGTCAACCATTCAGCCCTGGCATAAATTCGATCTCTGGTAATCCCTGGCTGGTCGTCTGTGATGGAGAGTCTGCTACCGACGATGCGGTTGAACAAACTCGACTTCCCGACATTCGGACGGCCGACAATTGCTACTTTGAAAGGCATTCTAAAACCTACTTTTTTCTATTTTTTTTGCCAGCAAACTGATCTTCGAAGAGATCACCCAAGGTTACCTTGGAGTCTGTGGGTTCATCGCCTAAATACTGTTCAAACGATGCACGTTCCGCTCTTTCCAAGACACGTCTGATGGAAAGTTTGAGTGACCATGTATCTCTGGAGACTTCTGTAACAATCGCTTCGACGTTATCGCCAGCTGCGAAGTATTCATCAGGTCTTCCGATTTTTTCATTGGAGAGTTCGCTTGCTTCGATGGTTCCGCTAACGCCTTGAACTTCAACCTTTAAACCGTCCTTGGAAACTTCAAGAACTTTCGCTTTCACAACTTCACCGCGTTTGATGGTCACATTCTTCCAAGGATTGTCTTCAAGAGCCTTCTTGGATAATGCGATTCTTTCTTTCTTAGGATCCAGTTGGATGATGGACAGTGAAATGGATTCGCCAATCTTGACATACGCTTCGAAATTGTCATTTGGATTCCATGAGAATTCAT
>DITG01000022.1 GCA_002422045.1 Acholeplasmataceae bacterium UBA6190 | reverse complement strand
GACTCACAAGTCCCATGCCTGTAACTACAACTCTTCTATTCATAGATTCACCTACATCACGAGTCCGCCATCAACCTCGAGGGTGTGGCCGGTAATATAACTTGCTTGTTCGCTGGCAAGATAGCGTACTGCATATGCAACTTCTTCTGGTTTTCCTGATCGCTTCAGTGGAATCTGATTAAGCCAGTAATCCATCATTTCTTGACTCATTTTCTGAGTCATGTCTGTTTCGATGAAACCTGGAGCGATCGCATTCACTGTGATATTGCGTGAAGCAAACTCTCTGGCCAGTGCTTTGGTCAACCCGATGACACCCGCTTTGGATGCACTGTAATTGGATTGTCCTGCATTGCCCATGACACCAGAAACCGATGAGATGTTGATGATTCTGCCATAACCTGATTTCATGAGTGTTTTGGCTGCCTGCTTGCAGACATTCCAGACACCCTTCAAATTGGTGTTGATGACACGGTCAAACTGATCTTCAGTCATGCGCAAGATGAGCGCATCGTCTGTGATGCCGGCATTGTTGACAACAATGTTCAACGTCCCATAGACTTTGACAGCTTCCTGGACAAGACGCTCCGCATCTGAAAACTTAGAGACATCGGCTTGGACGGCATGTGCCTGTCCACCGAATGCTTTGATCTCTTCAACGAGTGCCAAAGCGGCTTCAGCGCTACGATTGTAATTCAAGACAACTTTTGCGCCAGCTCTGGCGAGTTCTAGGGAGATATATTTGCCGATTCCGGCAGCACCCCCGGTAACAATAGCAACCTTATTGGTTAAATCCATGTTCTGTGATCCATCCTTTCAGAGCCTCTAGCTCACTGGCTTTGTCGAGGTGAGTCACCTCAAGCGAGATATTGATTTTTTTGATGAGTCCGGATAAAACAGTTCCCGGTCCGATTTCAATCAAGTGTGTAAAGCCATCTTGAACCATTTGATGGATGCTTTGCTCAAATAAGACTGGTGATTGAATCTGTTTGACCATTTCTTGTTTAAGTCTCTCAAAGACCATTGGTTTAGCGGTTGTGTTCAAATAGATGGGCATGATTGGTTCATGAAACTGGACGGTATTTAAATATGTTTCAAGTCCAACTCCGGCATTGTACATGAGTGGCGAATGAAATGCGCCAGAAACATTCAGTTCAATGGCGCGTTTGGCACCTCTTGATTTTGCAATCTCAACCGCTTTTTTCACAGCAAGTTCTTCTCCGCTGATGACAATTTGAACAGGTGAGTTGTAATTGACAGGGAGTACCAGTCCATCACTGGATGCTTCTTCACAAACGGATTGGACAGTGTGTTGGTCAAGTCCCAAGATTGCTGCCATTTTTCCCGGATGTTCTTTCGCACACTGTTCCATGAGTCTGGCTCGTTCGTTGATCAGACGCATGATGGTTTCAAATGGAAATATTTCTGCAGCATAGAGTGCGCTGTATTCGCCCAGTGAGAATCCTAAGACGCCATCGGGTTTTATCCCTAATGTTTTCAATGCCTCATACGCTAAAATTGTTGAAAAGAGGATGAGTGGCTGTGTATAGAATGTTTGATTCAAATCGCCTGTTTTGCCTTCCAAAACAGATCGGACATCGTAACCTACTGCGTGGGATGCCAAGGTTTCTTTGCCTTTAAACCATGGAAATTGATCGATATAATCGAGTCCCATTCCTACATATTGACTGCCTTGTCCTGCAAAAACGAGTCCTAGTTTACCCATTTACATGACCTCCAATTGATCTTTGTATATATTCACATCATCAAATAGGTCTGAAAACACATCTTTTATGGATCTGATTTCTTTGATGAGACCGGAAATCTGCCCTGCCATGAATGATCCGGTATCGAGATCTCCTTGAAAGACAGCCCGTCTGAGTGATCCTAACGTGAGTTTTTCAAGTTCAGCAAGTGGTACGCCTTCCTTGCTCATGTTCAAGTATTCGATGGCCATCTTGTTTTTTAAAACTCTGACTGGTGAACCTGTGCCTCTGCCTGTGACCACAGTATCGGTGTCTTTCGCATTGATGATTTTTTGTTTGTAGTTCATGTGTATCGGTGCTTCATGCGTCGCTAGGAGCACTGTACCCAGTTGGACACCTTTAGCTCCGAGTGCAAAAGCGGCAAGCACGCCGCGCTTGTCTGCAATGCCACCTGCCGCGATGACAGGAATCTGAATGGCATCAGCAATCTGAGGTATGAGCGCCATCGTGGTCAGTTCACCGATGTGTCCCCCTGACTCCGTGCCTTCGGCAACGACTGCATCCGCACCCATACGTTCCATGCGGATGGCGAGTGCAACCGATGGGACGACAGGAATGACGATGATCCCAGCTTTTTTCCATGCTTCCATGTAAATCCCGGGTGAACCCGCTCCGGTGGTCACGATCTTGACGCCCTCATCGATGACGATTTGCGCGATATCTTTGGCATGAGGACTCATCAACATGATGTTGACACCAAACGGTTGATCGGTGAGCATCTTACATTTTCTGATTTCGTTTCTGACAAATTCTCCATCCCAGCCACCTGCACCGATCAGTCCGAGTCCTCCTGCGTTGGAAACTGCAGAAGCCAGTTCAGCGGTTGCGATATTGGCCATGCCACCTTGAATGGCAGGATAGCGTGTTTTTAATAATGTTGTGATATTTTTCATACTCATAACTGTAAGATTGCGCTTCCCCATGTGAAACCGCCACCAAAACCAACGAGTAGAATCTTTTGTCCTTTGATGTCTTCACGGTCAAAATACTCAGAAATGGTAATGGGAATGCTTGCTGCAGACGTATTGCCATACTGACTTAAGTTTAACATAAATTTTTCCAAAGGAATACCCATGGATTTTGAGACGGATTGAATGATGCGTTCATTGGCCTGATGCGGAATGATCTGATCGATTTCAGAAATGTCCAGACCAGATTCATCAAGTACCTTGTGAATGGCTTGTTCCATCGCATCGACAGCAAACTGATAGACCTTTTTTCCATCCATCTTGATTTTGCTGACAACTGTCAGGATATTGTTCGTATCGCCTCTTGCAGCGTTGAAAAAGTATGCTTTGTTGCGTTCTGAATAAGCGGGTTCAATGATCATCGCACCAGCGCCATCGCCAAAAAGCACACAAGTGTTTCTGTCGGTGTAATCGACAATTTTGGTGAGTGTTTCCCCACCGATGATGAGTGCCGCTCTGAATCTGCCGGTTTGTAAAAGTGATGCCGCAACTTCAAGACCGTACACAAATCCTGTGCAAGCTGCATTGATGTCAAAACTCATGACTTCATGATTGAGTCCAAGCTTTGCTTGAACGAAATTAGCAGTTGATGGCGTCATCTGGTCTCCAGTGATGGTTGCCATCACGATGAGATCGATTTTGGATACATCATAATTGACACGGTTGATGGCATTCATGGCTGCCTTATACGCCATATCTGAGGTGAGTTCATCGACAGCCTTATGTCTGGTTTTGATACCTGTTCTGGTGACAATCCATTCATCTGATGTTTCGACCATCTTCTCTAAGTCTTCATTGGTGATGAGCGTTTCTGGTGCATATTTGCCACTAGAGACGATTTTGATCATGGGTTGGTTCTGTTTCATGGTTTTCTCCTTGTTCGATGAACACACCCATCTTTCTGTATTTGATATATCTTTTTTCAAGTAATTTCTGATCAGAAAGCTGAGATAGTTTTTTCAGTGCCTTCGAAAGCTCTTGCTTGAAGGACTGTATTCCAAAATCGGGATTGATGTGCAATCCCTCGTGTTCCGTAATGATGGTATCAATCACGCCTAGGCGTTTTAAGTCTTCTGCGGTGAGTTTCATGAGCTCAGCAGCTTTGTCTGCCTTGGTCGCATCCTTGTAAATGATCGATGCATACCCTTCGGGTGACAAAATCGCATAAATGGCATTTTCGAACATCATGACGATATCTCCAACACCGATGGCCAGCGCTCCGCCTGAACCACCTTCGGATAAGACGATGACAATGATGGGTGTTTTGAGCCCCATCATGGTTTTTAAGTTGTATGCAATCGCTTGAGCCTGTCCTCTTTCTTCAGCGCCAATGCCCGGATAAGCACCTGGCGTATCGATGATGCAAAGGATCGGACGATTGAATTTTTCAGCCTGTTTCATCAGACGTATCGCTTTGCGATAGCCTTCTGGATGTGGCATACCGAAATTATGATGGATCTTTTCATCGGTTGTTTTGCCTTTTTCTTCAGCAATGATCGTCATTGGTATGCCGTTGATGGTTCCAAGACCGCCAATGATGGCATGATCATCGGCATAACTCCGATCACCGTGAAGTTCAATGAAATCAGGAAATAATGCCTTGATCAGATCTGCTGCGGTGGGTCGTTTGGGGTGTCTTGCCAATTTGACTTTTTCCCATGCGGAAATGTGTTCTCCCATGTCAGCCC
>DITG01000125.1 GCA_002422045.1 Acholeplasmataceae bacterium UBA6190 | reverse complement strand
TTCATCTTTTTCCTCAATTCTTTTTAAACCTTACATACTATACCATACATTCATCCATAATACCACTAAATCATCAAAAAAAGACTCACCGAGTCTTCTTTCTTGCACAATTATCCCCTTCGCAGTAATCCGTCTTCGAAAACTTAGCCGAAGACATGATCAGTGCTTCTAAAAGTTGTTCTTCGTTGTGTAAACCTGACAAACGGATCTTGCCATCGATTCTGATATGAGGGACTTCAAAGATGCCTTTGACAATCGCATTCTCTCGGTTGAGATGAACAGCATCTTCATAACGGTTTGATTTCAAGACGTCTTTGACTTGATCGATTGGCAGTCCAGCTTCAGTTGCAATCTCGATCAGATGATCATGTTTGCTGATATCCAGTTTGCCTTCAAAATAAGCATGAAACAGATGTTGGTTGAATTCAAATGCACGCTCTGTTTTTTTTGCCAAATGGGATAATCTGTGCGCATCCTTGACTTTCACCGGACGCAAATCCTGTGGGATGTCATGAAACATCATCTGGGCTTCTTCGATTGAAATCACATGATGTTTGGATAGCACATCAAAAAATGTACAGGTAGGCAGAGGATCAAAAAGAGGCAGCATCTCATAGCTGCGATAGAGTATTTCCAAATCTGTAAACTTAAATTTTTTCAAAAGCGATTCCAGTTCCAAATGTTGCTTAAAGCAAAGCGGACTGAGATAATCGAGCCAGAATTCCAGTTTCATGTCATCTATCCTTTGTTCATCTCTTGTATTTTACTTGACGATCACCCTGAAATCAACTCTTATGCAAACGTCTGTAGACAATCTGTTCATCAATGACGGTCATCTCGATTTGATCTTCAAAAAACGCTGATTCATCCATGGAAAACAAATCCAATCGAGTTACAGAGAAATCCGCGATGTATCCCTGTTTCAAAAGACCACGATCATGCTTTAAAGATTGAATCTGGGATGTTGTTGTGTAGAGTTTCACAGCATCAAATCTCTTGAGGGACTCTTCTGGAAAATATACCTTTTCGTCATGGGATGATCTTCTGAAAATGGCTGCGTGCATGCCCAGCAATGGATTTGGAATCTCAACAGGTGCATCAGAACTCCCAGAGAGCACAATACCCGCATCCATGAGTGACTGCCACGGGAAACACAGTTCTGGAATTTTTGAAAAACGGCTGAATGCCCATGGCAAATCCGAAGAGAGAAATTGAGGTTGAATATCAATGGATAGAGGCATGCCTTTGAGGAGATTCAGTGTCTCTTTTCTCATGTAGGGCGTATGAATCAGTCTGTCCTTGACACCTTCTTTTGGTGGATAGGCTTTGATAATTGTGATCAGTTCATCTAAGCCTAGGTCTCCGATGACATGTACAGCGACTGGTAGTTCAAGTGATCTGGCATAGCGTATGAGCGATATGAAGTGTTCAGGTGATTCCACTCTCAGTCCATGATCAGATGTCCCTTGATAAGGATGATACATCAATGCTGTCATTGAAGAGATCGTGCCGTCATAAAAGAGTTTCACGGCACCAAGCTGAAGATAGTTGGACTGATCAAGCCAAGGTTTATGAGAGTCTTCATAGTCATGTAGCGTGCGGTGATGCATCAGTAGATGCGTCCGAAATGGCATGGACTTTAACACCATTTCAAAGACTTTGACCGTATCATTAAACCCGTTGAAATAATAGAGATCATCCGAATGGCCACCGGTAACGCCATATTGATAGAGATGAGATAGTGCATTTTTTAAAAACATGATGAGTTCAGATGATGAGAATTTGGGGAATAGATCAATGGCTTGTTGAGCCAACTCTTCGGTGAGGATGCCTGATTCGGAAGATACATCCAACATTGAAAGTACGACATCATTGACCGTCAGACTGTGATAGTCATTGTGTCTTAAGTAGATCGGTACCGATGTTGAGATGGCATTTAAATCATTTTTGGTGATGCCACACTCAGTGTATTGTTCAGCATACAATAAAGTGCCTTTGAACTGAATTTCCAAAGTCTTCAAAATCTCTTTTTTGGTTTTCCCTTTGAGTGATATTCTCGATAACATCTGCCCATATCCGAGCAGATGAAGATGGGCATCGACAAATCCTGGATAGACATGAAATCCTTTTAAATCGATTTCCTCATCGAAGGTCATATTCAAAAGTTCTTCATCGAATCCGATGATTTTACCTGCAGAGGTTGCCATGGAGTGATACGTTGCTGTTGGGTGATCCATGGTGTGAAACACACCGTTTTTCCAAAGTTTCATCGAAATCCTCCTGAAATGAAAACGCCTAGAATCTTACCGATTTTAAGCGTCAAGATGTGCTTCTATGATGTTTTTGATGTCTGTCATCTTAAACCCTTTTTGATATAGTTTTTGAATCAACACCTGATTGAGTTCATAACCATCAAACTTGTGTCCATACTGTTTAAGCGCTTTTTGATAGGCTTGTTCGAGCAGTTTCTGTTCATCTCCTTGATAAGCAGATAACGAGCGAAGAAGGATAGCATCCACAAGTTCTTGTGAAAATCCTTTGGTGATGAAATGCATGCGTACAGTTGACATCATTGCCTTTTTGGATTTGTTTTTGATGGTGCTGATTTTTGAAGGAATCAAATCACTTAAGATCTGTTGTTCAGGTATCTTATGGATTGTTTTGGAAATGATGGCACTGTCAATACCTTTCCGCTCTAGATCTTCTTTGATTTTTTCAGGTCCAGCTTGATGCTTTTTGTGTTCAACATACTGCATTGCATAGGCATCATCGTCGATGTATTTGCGCGTTTTGACTTTAGTCATCACTTCAGAAACGACTGGTGATGAAGCTCCTTCTGCAATCAGGAAGTTTTTCAGTTCATGTGCTGTCAATGGTTTTTTGAGTTTTGCTATTGCCAACCGAAAAAAGTAAAGCGACTGATTTTCTGCTTTAATTCTAGATAATAGGGATTCATCAAGTTCCATGTCCTGAAAAAGATGATATTGATAGACCAAATCAGGTTCAAGCATTAGGACTTCATGGTCAATCGTGACAGAAACTTGTTTGCCTGTTGGTTTGATTTGATTGATTTTCATCAGCATCAACCTCTTAAAAGTTCTACCAACTGTGCCAATTGCATGTCATTACTGAGATCAGAAGACAGTTCCATGTAAAGCAGATGAACTTTCCGAGCTGTTGAAAGATCCAGTTGTCCTGTGACCGTTAATTCTTGTTCGCTTTGAAACATCTGGAAAACCCCTTGCGTCTTGACATCGAAATATCCGTCTGTTCTCAGTCTTTGATTGCCTGTGAGTCCATAATATGTATTGAAAAATGACTGATAGCGGGATAACGATTGAGAAACTTGGTCGAAACCGACTGCTCCATCATAGACAGGCATGATGAGTGATTTGAAACCAGTCTGTTCAATTGGAGTTACATTCAAGGGTGTTGTTGCGACATTCAAGTTATCACCGTAAAACCATTGGCCTTCTGTATAGACCAGGCTGTATCTGATATCACCGATATCTGTGATTCTCGTCTGATTCTGGTAGACACCTTTGCCATAGGTCTGTTGTCCATAAAGGGTATACCCTTCTTCCATCAGAGCTGCAGCTAGCACTTCTGCAGCAGAGGCTGATTGCTCATTCACGAGGATGGCAATGTTATACGGTTTCGGTACTGCAAGATTGCCATAGAAGTTTTGCACAACGCCACTTTTCGGAATCATGGTGAATATGGTCTGATCTAAGTTCTTACGAATCAACTGCTGAGCGATTCCAGGTACTTGAGCAGATTGGTTTTGGTTATGGAGTGCTGAAAGCGAGCCACCAGGATTGTCTCGTAAATCCAAGATGAGTGTCTTTTGTAATCCACCTGGAGCGAGCACGGTCGTTTCTAAGGTATTCAGTAAATTCTGAAAAAGTCCTGCAGTACCTAAAGTTGTCGAATCAGGAGCTGATGAGAAACGTGCAATCCTGATATAGCCAATGTTGGGTTCCAAGAGATTCACTGCATAAACAGAAGGTGTTTCAATCGCTTGATACGTGATGTTGACCACTTGAATTTCTCCATTTGGATTCATCACTAAAAATGATTTCATTTCACCGAGTGTTCCAGATAGCAATGCAAGCACTTGATCTTCATTTTGGAGTGAATCAAACAGTATAGTCACTTCATCCTTGATGATGCCTGTGACCAAGTCATTCGGATAGAGCAACCCATGAGCAGCACCTTCTAGATAGACAAACCCGATGCGTAGATTCAAGCCTTCAAACGAAAATCCCACACCAATACCGACAAATGTTTCATCAGAGCCTGGAGTCACCGATAAAGGTGATGAAACGACCCGAGTGTAAGGGTCGTTGTTTAAGCTTGCATAGGCTTCCACGATGGCTTCCATGGAACGTACAAAAGCGATGTTTTTTTCTGTTTCTTCCAAATCATATAAGTAATTCAGTTCCAAACTATCGGTGATGAATTCAAAAATGTCTTGTGTGTTTCGAGGTGAAAATTCAGGCAAGACGCGTGATGAGAAATACCCTGCGAAAAATGCCAAGACAACACTGAATAAAAACAAGATGCCTAGTTTTTTACCTACCACTTTGCACCCTCCCTTGAGAATCCCTGACCTAATGCTTCTTTGGTTTTCATGACGAACGTGAATGCTTTGGGATCCGTTTCTTTGATGACCATTTTAAACATATATAACTGCTGACGATCAACTGTGCAGATGATCATGTCTTTTTCTTTTTT
>DITG01000114.1 GCA_002422045.1 Acholeplasmataceae bacterium UBA6190 | reverse complement strand
GATAACGATATTTGAGTCTCGTGTCTTCTAAAGCATCGGTGTCATTGGTGATCATGATGGGGGGTGTTTCAGCCGTGTTCAGGACAATCAGTTCAATAACTTCGACCTCAATGGCTCCTGTAGGTATATTTAGATTTTTACTTTCACGTTCGATGACCAAGCCTTTAGCTTCGATGACATACTCGTTTCGAATCGATAGCGCAATGGCATAAAAAGGATTTTCAGGCTTAATGACGAGCTGAGTAACGCCATAGCGGTCTCTTAAGTCAATGAAAATCAGTCCGCCGAGATTTCTGACTTTGGCTGCCCAGCCCTTCAGATAGACTTGGGTACCAATATGAGTGAGATTGAGTTCACTATTATGATGGGTGTATTTCATTTTGATTTCTTCTCCAATTTTTCAAGCAGGTATTTCCTGATTTTGGGAATCAGGACTTCTTCCTGTACTTCTGTTTTGGTGTCCTTGATGCCAACGACACCTTTTTTCATTTCTTCTTCTCCCAAGATGACCAGATATCTGGCATTCAATTTGAGAGCTTGTTTGAGTTGTCCCTTGAATGATTTTTGTGTGTAATTCGCATCACAGACGATGTTGGCTGTGCGCAGTTCGTATAAAATTTGAGTGACTGCAGTCCTATGTTCTTTGTTGAAGACAATGATGAAGGCATCGAGATTGCGATCTTGTGCAAAATCGACGTTTTCGGCATCGAGTGCCAGTAACAACCGTTCCATGCCGCAAGCAAATCCGATGCCACCCAATTCTGGTCCACCGAGTTCAGAGACCAGTTTTTGGTATCTGCCACCGCCACCAAGGACGTTTTGAGCCCCAAATCCTTCGATATCGGCTTCGATTTCAAAAACGGTATGACTATAGTAATCAAGCCCTCTGACAAGCTTAGGCGCGATTTCATAGCTGATTTTCGCTGCATTCAAATGTGCCAGCACTTCTTGGAAATAAGCTCTGGACGCTTCATTCAAATAGTCTTGAGGTGTGGGTGCATGCATGACCGCTTCGTGCTTCTGATCGACTTTGCAATCTAGGATACGGAGTGGGTTTTTTTCAAGTCTTGCTTTGCAATCGTCACATAGTGTCTCTTGATGTGGCATGAAATGGTCTGTGAGTGCAGTCTGGAACGTCTTTCTTGAATGATCGTCTCCTAAGCTGTTGATTCTCACACGAACGCCTTTGAGTCCCAAACGTTTGATGAAATCATAGGCTAAAATGATCATTTCAGCATCAAGTGCAGGATCAATGGCACCGATGGCTTCGACACCAAACTGATAGAACTGTCTGTATCTGCCTTTTTGAGGACGCTCATAACGGAAATTGGGTCCGATGTAATAGACTTTTTCCAGTTCTTGGGATGCATAGAGTTTGTTTTCGACGTAAGCACGAATGACACCAGCTGTACCTTCAGGTCTCAGTGTCAGTCTTCTGTCACCACGATCATCGAAATCATAGGTTTCCTTGGTGACCATATCAGAGAGTTCAGATTGTCTGTGAAAGACTTCACTATACTCCATGATAGGCGTTCTGATTTCCTTGATGCCGTAGAGTGCCAACACTTCCCTGATTTTTTGTTCCAAAGCCTGCCATTGATAGGATTCAGTGGGTAATACGTCATAAGTTCCCTTCACTTTGTTGACTGACATGATAATCCTCCTTCGTTATTTCATACGTATACATGTCGTCATTGATGACATGCGTTGATTTTTCGATAGAAAATGGTTCGATATGTTTGAGTTTAAAAATCGACTTGGCAATGACTTTTTGGCTTGCAATGTTTTGACCCAAATGTCTGATTCTGATGTAATCATAACCTAAATGATCAAATCCAACTTGAATCATCTTTTTCAGTGCTTTTGTCATAATGCCTTGGTTCCAATAATCATGATGCAGAACAAATCCGATTTCCGCACCGTTCTCATCTTTTATTTTACTATGAAAGTCGATTGTCCCAATCATTTTTGACGACTTGCGATCGACAATCGCATAACCGATGGGCAACCCTTGCTTGAGTCTTGGCAAAAATATCTTTTGAATGGACAGTTTGGCTTCTTTTGGCATGCCAAATGGTCCCCAGGAAAGAAATCTCACCACATGGTGATTTCTGCCATAGTCAAACATATCCAATGCATCTTTTTTGGTGATGGTTCTTAGCATGATATCATCAAAGATGATGATAGGCATGTGCTTGTATGGTTTTTTCATCAATACCCTCCAGAAAATAAAAACGTCCCTATCTCTAAGGACGTCATGGACGCGGTACCACCTTAGTTCTAGATTGCTCTAGCCCTCATTGTTGTTTTTTTGTCTCATCAGGGTGTCACATCCTTTTAAAGGATCTCCTGAATCACAGACGATTGAATTACAATTCCATAGTATCAAATAGTCATCAAAAAGTCAATTAGAATTCAATGAGGATTGTGACAGGCCCATCATTGATGGCATGAACCTTCATATCAGCTCCGAAAACACCTTTTTCGACATGATGATGGATGGACAATGTTTTACACAGTGATTCATAAAGTGGTTCTGCCAATTCTGGGCGTTGTGCTTCGATGAATGAAGGACGGTTGTTGCCTTTGGTATTGCCATACAAGGTAAACTGTGAAATGGCCAGAATTGAACCCTGAACCGCACTTACGTTTAAATTCATCTTGCCTTGTTCGTCTTCGAAGATGCGAAGCAAATGAATCTTCTCAGCCATTTTTTGAACCATTTCTGGCGTGTCATTGACATGAATGCCGATATAAAGCAAATAACCTTGCCCAATGGATCCAACGATCTCCTTGTTGATCGTGACATGCGCTTTTTCAACGCGCTGAACAATGACTCTCATTTGAAATCACGCTCGACGGTATAGATATCAGGTATTTTTTTCACATTGGCCATGAGTGTCTGCAGTGTGTTGGAATGGCTGATGGAAACTTTGATTTTGATGATCATTTCAAGACTTGAAGTCGTGATGGCATTCACTTCTGCAATCGCAACACTCTGGGCATTGATCGCTGTCACGACTTCTGTCAAGAGTGTCGGTTTGTTGCCACCGATAATCTTGATCCATGTCGGGAATTTCCGTGTGATGTTGGTCGACCAGAAGGCTTCGATCAGTCTGTTTTCTTCGAACTGCTTACAATTGGGGCAGAAAGTCGTGTGAATGACAATCCCACTGGTCTTAGATATATACCCAATGATCGGATCTCCCGGTATGGGCAAACAGCAATTGGCAAGCTTGAGTTGCGGAGATGAGAGTCCCTCGATGACAACACCTGTTTCACTGTGTGTGGTCAGTTGTTTGCTCGCTTTCTCCATCTGTCTTTGAAGCAAGGTATTCGGATCGGTTTCCGCACCGATCAGTTTATTGACAACTGTCTTTGGTGATAAGTTGTTTTTACCAATTTCAAGATACATGTCTTCAACTGTGAGGACCATGTTCTTCTCAAAATGTTTCTTGACGAATGCATCGTCGATGACTTCGGTAATCTTATGCTGTGATAATTCTCGTTCCAGCATGTCCTTGCCGATGCTCATGATGGAATCGCTTCTTAATTTGTTTAAAAATCCTTTGATTTTGTGTCTCGCATGCTGACTTTTTGCAATCTTGAGCCAGTCTTCCGAAGGACCCTGTGAATTTTTGTTGATTTTGACACTCACAATATCGCCGGTATTGAGCTCATAATCAAGCGTCACTATACGATTATTGACCAGAGCACCGACCATCTTATTGCCGACATCGGTATGAATGCGATATGCAAAGTCAATGGGTGTTGATCCTTTAGGGAGTTCAATGACTTCACCTTTGGGCGTGAAAACATAGACATTGGCATCGAGAATGTCACCTTTGATCGTGCCAACAAACTCTTCAGCGCCACCGGATGTCTCATCTGTATCTTCGCTCATTTTGAGCAGTTCGCCATACCACTTGAGTTTTTGAGCGATTTCAAATTGCTCACGTTCTTTGGAATACGTCTTGTTTTCTTTATATGCCCAATGGGCTGCAATCCCGTATTCAGCGATTTGATCCATTTCAGGGGTTCTGATTTGGACTTCGAACAAAGTTCCATCATCTGACAAGACTGTTGTATGAAGCGACTGATACATATTGGGCTTAGGTACTGCGATATAATCCTTGAATCGTCTGGGAATGGGTGTGAAATTCGCATGGATGATCCCTAGGGCTTGATAACAGTTTTCGATCTTATCTACGATAATTCTGACTGCAAGCAAGTCATAGATGTCTTCAAATGCACGATTGTCTTTCACCATTTTTTTATAGATGGAGAAAATATTCTTGATTCTGCCCTTAATTTCAAAATCATGGAGCGATGAATCAGCAAATAGAATCTTGATATTTTCGATGACGCGGTCAATCGATTTTTCACGCTCATTCTTTTTGGTTTGAATCATATTGGATACGCGATAATACATCGGAGGATCCGTGTATCTGAGCGATCTGTCCTCAAGTTCTGCTTTAATTTTAAAAATACCGAGCCGATGTGCCAAAGGTGCATAGATTTCTAGGGTTTCACTGGCTATTTTGTATTGTTTTTCAGGTGACATCGATTCAAGCGTTCTGACATTATGCAATCGGTCAGCGATTTTGATCAAAACAACTCGGATGTCTTTGGCCATTGCAAGCAACATTTTCTGATGATTGTCCGCTTGAGAAGCTTTCGTTGTGAAGGATAACTTACCAATCTTGGTCACACCATCGACTAAGAGTGCGATATCGATCCCAAAATCAGTTTCAACTTCCTTGAGTGTGAGTGATGTATCTTCGACAGTATCATGAAGCAAAGCAGCGATGATGGTTGCAGGACCACCGCGCAGGTCCGCGATGATTTTTGCAACAGCAACCGGATGGGTAATGTAGGGTTCTCCGCTTTTGCGCATTTGCCCTTCATGTTTTTCCTTAGACAAAAAATAAGCCTTTTCAATGAGCTTTCGGTCAGACTCTCTTTTGATGTAAGAGTCAAACGATTCGATTAACGATTGAAGCAGCGTATCTTCCATCCAGACACATCCTTTAGTAAGTGATCAGTGCAAGTATGTCATAGCCTTGAAGTTTGTCACGGCCATTTAAATCAGCGAGTTCAATTAAAAATGCAAGACCAACCACTTGTCCGCCTAATTTTTCAACAAGTTTGATCGCAGCATCCATGGTTCCTCCGGTTGCCAAAAGATCATCAACGATGATGACTCTATCGCCAGGTTTAACAGCGTCAGCATGCAAACAAAGCTGATTGGAGCCATATTCAAGATCATAAGTGACACTGACATAATCTCTTGGAAGTTTTCCAGGTTTTCTGACAGGTGCAAATCCTATGCCCAAGTTGGTTGCCACAGGACAGCCAAAAATGAATCCGCGAGCTTCTGGACCGACGATGAGTGTTGCGTTATGATGCTTGGCAAATTGAGTGAATTGATCGGCCGCATATTGGTATGCCTTGCCATCAAGCATCAAAGGCGTGATATCTCTGAAGAGTATCCCTTCCTTTGGAAAACCGGGTACATCTGCAATATAATCCTTTAAATTCATATGTTCCTCCAAAATGTGTCCTTAAATAAAAAAAACAGGATGCCTACATAACATTTTAACTCATTTTCACGTTTTTTACAAGTATGCTATAATCAATGTGAAGGTGATACAATGAAGCCCCTTGCATACCGCATGAGACCCCAGAAATTTGAAGATGTTTTCGGCCAGGACCATCTGATTGGCAATGATGGCGTTTTGACATCGATGCTTTTGAAAAAGAAATGGTTATCGTTTATTCTTTACGGTCCTCCAGGAACCGGAAAAACAACGATCGCACAGATCTTTGCCAAAGAATCAGGACTGGATCACTATTTTTTCAATGCTTCGACAGATTCGAAAGCACGTTTAAAAGACATATTAGATACAACAAGTTATCACGATATTCTCATTGTCATTGATGAAATTCATCGGATGAAAACTGATGTTCAAGATTATCTATTGCCTTTCATGGAAAATGGTAATGCAACCGTCATAGGTTTAACCACACTAAACCCGTATCAGTCAATTAACATGGCAATTCGGTCACGATGCCATCTTTATGAGGTCAAAAAACTCGATGATGACTCCATAGAAAAAGCGTTGCTATCGTCCATCAAAGAGCTTGATGTGGACATCAGAATCGATCGGAATGCGATCAAAGCAATCGTCAGATATGCCAATCATGAGGTCAGAACTGCACTCAACATCTTAGAAAGTGCATCACTCGTGTTAATGGATGGGGATGTGCTGAACGCGCAAACTGTCTACAGAGTTGCTGGCAAGATCAGTCACGACCTAGACGATCATGAAGATAACTTCTACGAATTACTATCTGCACTTCAAAAGTCCATTCGGGGTTCGGATGTCGATGCATCTATCCATTATTTGGCGCGACTCATTACTTTAGGTGACTTGCTAGCAATCATCAGAAGACTCCTCGTCATCGCTTATGAAGACATCGGACTTGCCAATCCGATGATGGGACCCAAAGTACTTTCTGCATGCGATGCAGCCATCAAGGTCGGTTTTCCTGAAGCCCGCATCATGCTTTCATCGATTGTCATTGATATGGCAATCTCTCCAAAATCCAACACATCCGTTGTCGCGATTGATGAAGCAATACAGGATTACGAAAATCAAGATACTGGTGTTGTCCCTGACCATGCCAACAACCGAAAGATCAAAATCAACCCAGACATCTATCACTACCCACACAATGATCCAGAATCACTCAATGATCAGACTTATCTACCTGATTTGATCAAAGATAAAGTCTATTACACTCCCAAAGATGAATCAGCTTACGAAAAAGCACTTCATGAACGATTAAAAGTCATTGATAAAGTCAAAAATAAAAAACGCAAATAAAAAAAGTCTCGACGACTTTTTTTTATCCTTCAGTAGAGATGATGACTGGAATGGTGATGGGTGAGCGTTTCGTTTCTTGATACACAAAACGGTTAACTTCATTTCTGACATCACGCTTGTAATCATTCCAGTTGATGTACTTGCCTTCAAGATGTTTTTTGGATACTTCCATGAATGCATCCTTGATTCTGCCAAGTAATTCTTCTGATTCTTGGACATAGACAAATCCTTTGGTGACGATTTTGACTTCACCGATGATCTGTTTGGTCTTTGGACTGACATGGGCGACGAGCAAGAGTGCTCCATCTTCAGCAAGCAATTCACGATCTTTCATGACAAAGTCATTCACATCGCCAACTGCAGTGCCATCGATCAAAATTTCACCGACATTGATATCGTTTTTGGCGACATAAGCTTCTTTGTCATCCATGGTGAGAACATCGCCATTATCCATCAAAAAAACATGGTCAGGAGAATATCCAATTTCTATGGCAAGTCGTTTCATGCCATACTGGTGACGGTATTCACCAATCGTGGGTACAATGAATTTAGGTTTTAGCAAATTCATCATCATTTTGAGTTCTTCAGCTGTCGCATGAGCAGCAGCAAGCAATCGCTTGTCGATGACTTTGACTTGTGTGTCGCTTCGATACAATATATCGAGCGTTCTCGCAGCCATTTTTTCAGTACCTGGAACGGGTGCTGTCATCAAAATGACCGTATCTTTTTCAGTGATATGAATCAATCGGTCAGATTTCTTGCACATTCTTTGCAAGACAAAGAAAGGTTCATGTCTGTTGCCAGTGACCAACGCGACAATGTCATTTGCATCGTTTTTATTTTTTTCATCAATATATCTGAGATTGATGAGCGAATCTTCCGGGATGTTCAGATACCCGTTTTGAATGGCAATATCAACGATACGCTGTGCACGTCTTCCAATGATTGCAATCTTTTTCTTATGTGCCAGTGATATGTCAATGATTCTTTGGATTTTTCTTAAGTCTGATGAAAACAGACTGACGATGATTCGGCCTTCTGCATTCGTATAGATGCTATTCAAGCGATGATTGAGTGAATTCGATACACCACCTGACAGCTCCAGTGTTGATCCTAACGACTCAGTCAGCAACAATAAGACGTTTTTTTCGGATAATTCGTTGATTTTTCTGAAATCTGTCTGGTATTTGACGTCACTGCTCTGGTCAAATGTGAAATCTGATGTATAAACGATGACACCATCAAGGGTATGAATGGCAATCCCAACCGATTCTGGAATCGAATGGGTGGTATTGAAGAAGGTAACACGTACATTTCCAAACTTGATGATTGAATTTTGTGAGATGGTATTCAGGGTCAGTGTATCCAGCTGATAGCCTTCGTCTTTGAGCATGTCATTGACAATTTGCATCGTAAAATTCGTTGCGTAAACTGGAACATTTAAGTCTTTCAGGAGATGTGGGAGCGCACTGATATGGTCTTCGTGGGCGTGCGATAGAAAAATACCGCGGATGCGATCTTTTGCACGTACCAAAACTCTGTAATCTGGGATGATTTCATCTACCCCATACAGTTCAGCCGAAGGATATTTGATGCCGGCATCTAAGATGAATAGTTGCTGATCCACCTCAATGACATACATATTCTTTCCATTTTCCCCAAGCCCGCCTAAAGCAAAAAACCTAATTTTGCTCACGATAACACATCCTTCATGTAACGTTTTTTACTTCTCATATTATACCATGTTTTCGCGATATGACAATGATTTTGTTTCGTGTATGTTATCATAGTATTGGGTGAACAACAATGATCAATTATCCTATCAAACGGAAGACACAAGAAAAGACAACCAATTATGCTAATCTAGGAATGACGCTTGAATCCGATATTGAAGCATCCAATGCTTATTATCTTTCTCATGAGATTGCAGTCATTCACAAGAAACCGACACCGATTCAGGTGGTCAATGTCAGTTACCCTGCACGAAACAAAGCCAAAATCACAGAAGCTTACTATAAAACACCCTCGACAACCGATTTCAATGGTATCTTTGATGGCTTATACATTGATTTTGATGCCAAAGAAACCAATTCAAAGACATCGATGCCCCTCAAAAATGTGCATCCCCATCAAATCGATCATCTCAGAGGCGTATTCAAACAGGGTGGCATTGCCTTTTTGATTGTCCATTTTAAGCCATACAACCAGTATTTTCTATTGCCTGTCTCTATCTTATTGAACTACTGGGATCTGCAAGACCATGAAGAAAAGGGACGGAAATCCATCCCTTATCAAACCTTTGTAGATCAAGCATTCTTGATTCCTTTCGGTTATCAACCAAGACTCGATTACCTCAAGATTGTCAAAGCCAATCTCAATTCACTTTTAAATATTCGTCATTCAACAAAATAATCCGTTTTCTGATTAAAATCAATAAACCTAATGTGATACCTGTGGTGGATAGATTATACCCTAGGTTGTATGTGATAAACGAATAGAAAAACGCATCAAAGTTTGCAACATCGCTCCAAAAGACAACACCAGCGATGGAAACCGACAGATATCTCACAAATCCTGCAAGCAAGACACCCAAGAAGACAAATTTAAGATCCTTGAGTTTCCCAACAAACAGACCTGTCAAACCGTATGCAGTGAATCCGACCAGATAGTCGAGCAGAAACGACCAACCGATGATATATCCACTCGGTGCCAATACAATTTCGAAAATGCCATAGACAAATCCAGAAATCACACCATATTTAAACCCATACAAGTATCCGACAATGACCATCGGCAACATGGACAGTCCGATGAAGTTGCCACCAAATGGCATATTGAACATCGGTAAAACAAATTTGATCAAGAGCTCGATCGCAAACGCGATGGCAATCAAGGCACTGCTCATGATCAGTCTTTTCAATTCCAAACTTGATTTCATTTCTCTTTCTCCTCCTTAGAAAATAAAAAATTTCTATGGATAACCAAAGAAATGGATTAGTGATTGATTTTCATCTCAACTATTCCTCCGCTGGTATCATCCAGATCAGGTTCGCGGGTCGACTTTCGTCCTCTCAGCACATGGCTCCCCGTAGTGATCAATAATATTATAACATAGTCATCATTACATATCAAATCATACGAAAGAGGTATCCTATGGATCCAATCATCATCGCTATACTGGTTATGTTATTCTTAATGTCATCGGTAATCTTGTTATCACTTCATGTCCTTAAAGAAGGTCATGTGATGGTCATCGAGCGATTCGGAGTTTTTTATAAAATCATCAAACAGCCTGGTATCCACTTCTTTATTCCAATGTTCGAACGTGCAATTGAGATTGTCAATGTTCAAGTTCAGACAAGACAACTGGTCTTTACAGCCCTTGAGACACAAATGAGTGAAGAGATTAAAATTGATTATACCTTTCAAATCACAGATGCCAGAAATTTTGTGTATGCAAGTATTGACAGTTTAAAGACATTCGAAAATGTCTTCAAAGCCACTTGGATCAAAGAAAGAAATCTCGATTCAGAAACTTTGGATCAGATCAGTGAGATAGCAGAGAGCATGGGTATTCATCTGATTGAAGTTTCTGTTCAATAACATAAAATAATTTTGAGTAATTTCTCTTGTAATTTCAATAATTGGGTGTATAATGAAATTGTAGGAGGTAATACTATGGAAATAACTTGGTTTAACGAAAAGCCGAAAGACTGTATTGTCACACTCGCACCTGGAAATATTACACTCAACAAACCAGCAACAACTTTTTTCGAAAGTGCCTACAGTGTGATGCTTGGTATTGAAAAGGCAAAGCAATTGATCATCATCAAACCTTTGTCTAAAGCGGATGCCATGAGGCATGATATTCCTGAAAGTAATAAGTATAAGATGACTGTGCGTTCATCCTATGGCAGAGTCACCAACAAGGCTTTTGTCGAAGAACTGAGCGAAATGTTCAATCTCGATGTCACCTTAGTCGCAAAGAAATACAAAGCAACTTGGGACCACAAGAATGATCTTCTGGTCGTTGATTTGAAGGAGGAAGTTTAAGATGATCGAATACATGGTATGGTTTTGGCTCGGATTATTCGTGCTTGCGCTCGTGATTGAGCTTTTTACAGCAGACATGATTTCGATTTGGTTCTCGCTTGCCGCAGTCCCCAGTTTTGTACTGGCACTCGCCGGAGCTAATGTCATCTTGCAATCGGTTGTATTCGTTTTGGTCACCGCTGTTCTTCTGCTGCTCACCAGACCTGCAATGAAGAAATACATGAAGACCAATGAAATCAAAACCAATGTCGATGCCATCATCGGCAAGACTGGTGTTGTGGTCAAAGCAGTCACCAGTGACATGCCAGGCAGAATCAAGATTGCCAACATGGACTGGTCAGCGATTTCAAAAGAAAACATTGAAGTGGGCATCCACGTCAGAGTTTTAGATGTTGAAGGTAACAAATTGATTGTAGAATCGATTGAATCATAAACAAAGAAAAGGGGTATACATATGAATGCATTGAATTGGTTTGCTCCCGTGTTGATCACTCCAGCGGGCGTTGTGGGCATCATTGTATTGACAGGTTTTATCTTCATTCTTGGTGCCATGAGTTTCAAGTTGGTCACACAGACCAAAAATGTTGTTGTTGAACGTCTAGGCGCTTACCACAAGACACTTGGTGTCGGTCTCCATTTCGTGATTCCGGTCTTTGATCGTATCGTGAAAACCGTATCACTCAAAGAACAGGTCAAGGATTTCGAACCACAACCTGTCATCACCAGAGACAATGTCACCATGCAGATTGACACCGTCGTTTTCTATCAGATTACGGATCCAAAACTCTATACATACGGTACTGAAAATCCAATTTCGGCGATTGAAAACATTTCAGCGACAACA
>DITG01000104.1 GCA_002422045.1 Acholeplasmataceae bacterium UBA6190 | reverse complement strand
TAGATGGTATACGGTTTTTCGGATATGATGTATCCGAAGATAATGTCAGAAAGTTCAAGCGGATCTGTGATGGGATATTCAGCATCCTCAGAGGATCCAAAGATAATATCTGCATCAAACACCATGTGGTAAGGCACAGGTTTCAGTGTCTTAGAACAGGCTAAATCCATCTGCACATCCACATGAACGGTTGCCAGCAACTCATCTGTTTTCATTTGCAAGACACAATCGATTTGTGCAGGCAAAATGGATAAGATATCGGGCACATCATCTAAGGATGTTGTGTAATCTTGAACAAAACTGAATGAGGTTTTTTCTTTTAAATCGCTCAATTTAAGCTTCATGATATCACCTCAACGAAAGTATTATACATAATAAAATAACAAATGTCAATTGTATGCAAACATTTTAAAACCCCCGGAGGGGTTTCTAAATGATACGGGATGTTCTGACCTTGTTTTTAATGGTATCGAGCACGATTTGTTCGTGTTCGGTAATCAATCCAGGCAATTCATAGTCCTCGTGAATCCGGTGATTTCTCAGATGGAATGGAACAATGACGCCATCTGCAAGACCGACTTCAAGATCGAGTGTGATGTATTTCGGACGATCGGGATGGTCATATTTGAGGGAAGTTTCCATATGGACAACATCGAAATAATTGAATTCTCCAGCGACATCAAATCCGATATGACCGTTTCTGTGGTCAATATTGGCTTGATAGTAAAAGAGTGAATCCGCACCAAAGAACAGGATGGTCACGAGCGCTTGGTCATACAGCAAAGTCTGTGATCCATCTGGCTTTTTGTCCAAACGGTATGTGTCCTTGCCGCCTTGATTGTAGGCATCGGGTACGGTGATGATGATGGGTGATTCGTAATCGCCAGGCTGCAAGCTTGACATGAGTTCGGCACGTTTGATGGCTACTTTGTAATCTGCCTGGAGCATGTCTGCATAAGAGTCTTGAGAACGACCAGAAAATTTCTTGAAATACTTTGAAGTGAACTTTTCTCTCTTCTTGTTTTCCTTGGCTACATTAACCTTCTTGACTTTGACAGGTTTTTCCTTTTTCCCTTTTTTGGGTGCTTCGACTTCAGGTTCAACCAATGTTTCAGCTTCAAGATCAGACTTCTTGACTTTCTTCTCTTTCATGCGAATACCACCTTTCACGTTCTTCTTTATTTTAACAAATTATTTGATATCTCGTCAACTTTTCAACCATTTTCAAACAAAATCGAATGGTTTTCAAAACATGAGACGATTACTCGCCCAAAATACCTTCAAAAAGCAAGGATTGGAATGCTTCCGTATTCGCATCGAGAATATAATCTTCGATATTGACTTGAGAAAGAATATGACCGATGGTTGTTTTGTCATAGGGTTGATCCTTGAACAAGGACTCAAATGGCAACAAGCTCATCTTGTCAAAAAAATCACCTTGGATGGCCATATTCCGAATGATACCTTCATCCAGATCGAGTTTGATTTCGAACAATCCCCCAGGTATTCTTTTTTTGAGCACCTTCGTGTATGCGGGTTGTTTCTGATAGATCCATGTCTTGGTTTCGTACTTCTTTTGAAGTTCATTGATGGCTGAAATATCATGAGGTTGCAGTTCATAGGTCTGATTGGTGAGCGTGTTTTCGAAATGACGGATGAGTTGATCCTGCGAAAGACCCTTCAGATAAGGTTTCAGATTTGTCACACGTGAGCGGACGGAATCAATCCCTTTGGATACCAGTTTTTCATCCGAAGGTGTGATTGCCCGAACCATGGTTTCCAGATCGCAGTCATAAAGAAATGTGCCATGCATGAGCATGCCATACTTGTTTTGGAGAAAGGCGTTTCCAGAAATCTTTTTGCCTTCGTAAAGCAAATCGTTTCTGCCTGAAAACTCGATTTGGACATCGAGCAGTTTCATGGAATCGATGATCTTAGAAAGATAGGTCTTGAAGGTGAATTCTTTGTTGGTTTTCTTCGTGATGATGGAAAACATCGTATTCCGGTGATCGGCATAGACACAACCGCCACCTGTGGGTCTTCTGTAGACATCAATCTGATGCTCTTTCAAAAATTGGAGATTGACTTCATTTTCAATGACCTGATTTTTTCCGATGACGACGCCATGGATTTCCCAAGTGAAGAAATAGGTTTCTCCTTCTTTGAGCAATTGGGTCAAAACATATTCTTCGAGTGCGAAGTAAAAGTAAGGTTTGAGATTGCCTTCGTTGTGGTGTCTGATCAATATCATAAAAAACCTCCGTGATGGCTTGTATGACTAAATTATAGCATGTTTAAATAACTGTGTGAAACAAGTCGACTTTTCTCACATCTTTTGCGGTAATGTTTTGGCCGAGGCAAGAGATGATGCCCATCATAAGCGCTTGGTGGTATAATGAAGACAAATCAAGGAGGTTTTCTCATGTTGCTATTCATGAAATTATACGGTATCACATTCATCATCTTTTTTGCCATCGATTTATTCTGGTTAGGTGTCGTGGCTAAAAACATCTACAAACAATATCTCGGAGAATTGATGAGTCCATCCGTCAACTGGGTTGCCGCCATCATCTTCTATCTTTTGTTCATCTTTGGTCTCGTGTTCTTCGTGGTCATGCCTGCAGTCGATGCCGGCAGTGTAGGTAAAGCTTTGCTTTATGGCGCACTCTTCGGACTCATTACCTATGCAACCTATGACTTGACCAATCTAGCAACACTCAAGGGTTGGCCGATTGAGATCACGCTCATTGACCTTGCCTGGGGAACATTCCTTGGCGCATCCACTTCAACGTTATCTTACTTGGTCTACGGACTATTTTCATAGGAGAAAAACATGCAATCACATCCATTTCTGTTGACCAACGAACTGTTGTTCAAATCTTTCATGATTGGTGCTCAAAACGTCATTCTTGAAAAAAATCAATTAAATTCTATCAACGTTTTTCCAGTACCTGATGGGGATACAGGCAGCAATCTTGCATCCATGATGTCTTCGATTCTGGAACGCTCCAAATTGGGTAAAACCAGTGAAGAAACGGTTCAGTCCATCGCTGATGCGGCCATTGTGGGTGCCAGAGGTAATTCAGGCATCATTTTCGCACAATACATCATCGGTTTTTCTCAAGGCATCCAGACGGACACCGTGGATACCGACACATTCATTCAAAGCGCTGAACAAGCAGCAAGTTTTGCTTATCAATCGATTTCAAAACCTGTGGAAGGTACGATGATTACCGTCATGCGGACTTGGGCGGTTGCCATGAAGCAATTCAAGCATGCGACTTCAAGTTTCATCGAACTGTTGGGCAAGGCGTTTGAATCTGCCAAAGAAGAATTGGCGAGAACTCCTGAAAAACTTGCAGTACTCAAAGAAAACAAAGTTGTCGATGCGGGTGCTAAGGGATTTGTGCACTTCATCGAAGGATTCATCAAAGCACTCAAGGGTGAAGAAATTGATTTGAGCGTTCACCAGAATGAAGTCGTTTCAGAACTGCATGTCGATCATCTCGAAGATAGTCAGTATAGATATTGTACAGAAGCACTTCTAAGAGGTAAACACTTCAATCTAGAAGCACTCAGAACACGGTTGGAAACACTCGGTGACTCATTGGTCGTCGCGGGATCCGATCAGACGGTTCGTATTCATATCCATACTGATCATCCGGACCAAGTATTCGCATATCTGTCAGAGACAGGACGGATCAGCGAACAGAAAGTCGATGACATGAAACGTCAGTTCGAAGCTGCCAATCACCGGAAATATCCCATTGCCCTCGTGACCGATTCGATCGCCGATTTACCAGAATCCATGGTCGATCAGTATCAGATCCATATGTTTCCGATCAATTTGATCATCAATGACACCAATTATTATGACAAGGTGACCATCCAAAGTTCAAGATTCTATGACATGATGGATTCTCTTGAAGTCTATCCGACATCTGCACAACCGAATCCGAAATCACTAGAGAACTTCTTCTCATTCCTGACCACCTACTATCAGAAAGTTGTCGTATTGACCGTCTCTGAAAAAATGAGTGGCACCTTCCAAGCCTTCAAGGAAGCAGCGCTCAAATTCAAGGATGTCGCTGATATCAGGGTCATCAACTCCAAACAAAATTCTGGCGCTGAAGGACTCTTGGTCATGAAAGCAGCACAACTGATCGAATCCGGAGCTTCTCTTGACGAGGTCGAACAAAAGATTCTATCGCTGACTGGAAAATCCAAGATTCTTGTGAGTGTGAAGACGCTCAAGTACATGGTCAGATCAGGACGCGTGTCCAAAGTGACGGGCATCATCGGTAAACTCATGAATTTGAAACCGATCATCTCCATCGATGAAACAGGCCAAGGCATCATCTTTGAAAAATCATTATCTTTAAAATCCTCCAACCATAAGATTGAAAAACACATCCGTGAAGTCGTCAGTCAACATGGCATTGAAAATTTCGCGATTGTCCATGCGAATGCTCCGGAACGTGCGAAAGAGTATGCTGATCTCTATGAACAGATTATCGGTAAGAAACCAGACTATGTGATGGATATTTCGACGATTGTCGCGATGAATGCAGGCATCGGTACGGTTGCCATCGCATACATCAGAGGAGATCAATCATGAATCCATTTCTAGTCAACGGAATTGCCTTATTCATTTTCTTCAATCTCTTCTTCATCATTGCTCAAGTCAAGAAAAACAACGGACTCGCTGATATGGCGTGGGGTTTGGGATTTGTCGTGGTTGCACTCACATCACTGATTTACCAAGGCACCTATGACATTGCATCCATCATCATCACGTTGCTCGTCATGCTTTGGGGATTCAGACTTTTCTTCTATATCGGTCTGAGAAACTGGAACAAACCAGAAGATTTCAGATATGTGGATATGAGAAACAAGTGGAAGACCAAAGTCATGCTGAAAGCCTATCTTTATGTCTTCATGCTTCAGATGTCTTTCCTATACATCATCAGTTTGCCCATTCAGTTTGCGAATATCTACACATCAGAACTGACCCTCTGGCCAATTGTGATCGTATCTGTCGGTGTCTTGCTTTGGATTACCGGATTCTATTTTGAAGCTGTTGGCGATGCACAATTGAAAGCATTCAAAAAAGACCCTGCCAATAAAGGCAAGGTCATGCAATCAGGTTTATGGAAATACACCAGACATCCCAACTACTTCGGTGAGTCTGTAATGTGGTGGAGCATCGGTATCATCTCGGTCTACAGTATGGATCTAATCACGCTGATTGGCTTAGTCGGGCCGTTATTCATCACTTACCTTTTGCTCTTTGTTTCTGGTGTACCCCTGCTTGAACGGAAATATAAGAACAATCCTCTGTTTCAAGATTATGCAAAACGAACAAGCGTCTTCTTTCCGCTACCACCGAAAAAAATCAAGTCATCATCATAAATAAGAGGCAATGGAATAAAAATCCATTGCCCTTTTTTTATGTGCTTTTCAGATAAATCACGATTTGATTTGCAGGTATCCAGTACTCATGAAATCCCAAAGGTTTTGCTTCACTATCGACTTCGAATAATGGAATAGATGTTGCAATGAATGCATAAGCTTCAATCGTCACCACTGTACTTGGGATATAGACATGTTGCAAGGATGTGTTGAACGCAAACGCTTTTTCACCGATGAAAGTCAATCCTTCCGGCAAAATGAGATTGACCAGATTGGTCAAAGTATGGAATGCACCTGATTCGATGATTTTCAGATTGGAACCTTCTTCAAAAATCAATCGTGTCACCTTTGAACGTAAAAATGCATTGACTTTGATGATTTCAACCGATCGAGGAATGATGATTTCTTCAATGGTACCACGCATGTTATAGAATGTCGAGATATCAATCACTTTGAGCATGGATTGAGAGCCAAAGGAAATCGATAATGTCTCTGAGAAGTTATCAGCGAATGCAACGACACCAATCGTTTCCACTGAAGATGGGATATGAATCTCTTTCAGGTTTGTCCGATAGAATGCGTAGGCACCAATCGTTTTCAGTGATTCAGGAAAAGAGAACTCTATCAATTGATACGATTGATCAAATGCATGATCGCCAATGGATTCAATCAGGCTATTGGGATCAACTGAGATTTGCTCAACATTGGAAAAATACATGGCGTAGTCACCAATGCGATTGATCGGATAGCTACATGCATGGGTTGGAATCGTATGTTGTGTTGAAGATAAGTCGCGTTGTGATATCAAGACTGCATGATCAGGACCGACAATGTAATCAAACTGACTGTCTTTGCATGTCCCAAGATAGCCAAACAACGTTGCATTGGCATAGAAATTGTTGTAGAGGGCAGGCAGTGTATTGGATTCAAAGTAAAGACTTGCATTAACACTCGAGAAAGGTGTATCCATTGATTGAACCGATTCAGGTATCCAGAGACCTCTCATACCTGTTCTTCCAAATGCGTTGTATCCGATGGATGTCAATTGACTGGGTAATGTGATGAACCTCAGGTTTGAATCGTAAAATGCATAATGACCGATGGATTCTAGCAAACTATCTGCTTCAAAGATGATTTCGTCCAAGTTAGGCATTGACGAAAAAACGTAAGATGAAATGGTCTTGATCGTTTTGGGTAGAACCACTTTGCTATAAAGAGAATTTTTGAACCCTCCGACGCCAATGACATCCATTCCAGCGAATGTTTCAGGGATGATGATTTCCCCGGCTCTGTTTAAGTCATTTGCAATCGCAAGGAATGCATCTTCCCCATACAACCGGTGCATTTTGAGTCCGACCGGATTCCATAAGGCATAAAGCGTCAATTCATTGGGNNTTGAATTCTAAATCATAAAACCAGCCATAAAGCAGTTGTTGATTGTAGATATAACCGGTTCTGATGTCTAGAACTTGATCACTTAATTTAAAGAGTGTCGGTTCAAAATCAAAATCCTGATTCGTCACCCAATGAATGGTATATGTTTTTTCGACGGTTCGTGCATAGACATTGACATGTCGTTCTGGCATGCTTGAGAAGTCAAAAGGTTCTTCTGAGTCTTCTTCATACCAGCCGTCAAAAAGATAAGACGTATAAGTCGGTACCCATGGAATCACAGTTTCACCCATGGCGAACGTTTTGACCATGGTTTGGTTTCCAAAATAATGATACGTGAGTTGATAGGTATTCAGACACCATGTCGCATAGAGTGTAACATCATGATCAGGCATTAATAGCGTGTAGATAGAGTCAATTTGATCGAGAGAGCTGGACCATCCGCAAAACCGACTGCCAGATTTTGTTGGGTTGATGCTATCCAACATAACTTCTTCTCCATAATGGGCAGTGATCGGCAAAATGGCTGATCCACCCAATGTTTCAAAAGTGATCTGATACGTTGTTTGTTCATAGACTGAAGTTAAGATCAAATCTTTGACGACAGAATCATCTTTGTCATAGATGACACCTTCTGGATCAGTCCAATGTAAAAAGACTGAGCCTGTCCTGCTCAAATCAAGATTGACATCACCAAGTGGTTGTCCATGTTCGATTGTTTTTTCATGGAGTACCTGACCTTGCTCATTCTGATAGATCACCTGATAGATGACCGTTTCTTGATCTTTTTGGCATGCAGATAGTACAAAGACCCATACCAAAAGCCATATCCATTTTTTCAATTTTTAATCCCCCAATAGATTGTTCATATGACATGATTATACCATCAGTCCAACAAAAAAAGCGGATTTTTTTCCGCTTTTTGATCGTTGTTTAGTTATTCTTGAACAGGTTCTTGAACTTATCCCAACTGGATTTGCTATCTTTGGATGTCAGGTTCTCAAGTTGTTCATACAGTTTTCTTTCTTGAGATGAGATATTTTTGGGTGTCGTGATCTTGATGATGACCTGCTGGTCACCCTTCTTCTTCGATCTGACATTGGCGACACCTTTTTCACGCATTCTGAGTATAGTGTCCTGATCGATGCCTGCTGGAATCTTCAAATCGACATCTCCATAAATCGTTGGTACTTCGATGGTTGCACCTAAGACTGCCTGTGTGATGGACACTGGAACTTCTAGGATGATGTCATCATCTTCACGTTTGAAGACTCTGTGCGGTCTCACTCTGAAATTCAAGTATAGATCGCCTTGAGGACCACCCTTGGTACCACCATTGCCATAACCGGCAACTTTCAAAGACATGTTGTTATCGACACCGGCTGGAATATTGACATCCACGCTCTTGGTTGTCTTGACTCTGCCTTTCCCACCGCACGACTTACATTTGTTCTTGATGATCTTACCAGCGCCACCGCATTTCGGACACGCTTGTTGGGTTCTCATCGTTCCAAACATTGTCCGTTGGTCGATGTTGATGAATCCGTCGCCGTGACATCTGTCGCATGCTTCGATATCCTTAGAAGATTCGGCACCTGATCCATGGCAGACATGACATTCGTCATCAATATCGACTTGGAACGTTTTTTTCGTGCCTAAAACAGCATCCATGAAATCAATGGTGACATTCTTTTCCAAATCATCGCCGCGCTGAGGTCCGTTATAGTTTTCACGTCTTTGCGAACGTTGTCCACCGCCAAAAAACTGATTGAAGATATCTCCAAATCCACCGAAATCACCGAAACCTTGACCGCCTGCACCGTTAAACGGATTGCCTTGATGACCGTATTGGTCATAAGCTGCTCGTTTTTGCGGATCAGAAAGCGTATCATAGGCTTCTTGAACCTCTTTGAATTTCGCTTCTGCTTCGTGTTCCTTGGATACGTCTGGGTGATACTTTTTGGCGAGTCCTCGGTATGCTTTCTTGATGTCATCATCGGTAGCCGTCTTTTGAACGCCTAAGACGTCATAATAATCTCTTTTGTCTGCCATAGCATCAACTCCATCGTCTTAAGGGCTTGGGATGCCCTTGTTGCTTATTTTTCTTCAAATTCGGCATCAACAGTGTTTTTGCCATCTTTCTTCTTGGTCGGTTCTTCGGAATCAGGTTGTTGCTGCTGATTTTCCTGAGCTTTCTGATAAGCCTTCATCGCAATGTCTTGTGCATCTTTTTCAAGGGCTTCTTTCTTGCTCTTGATCAAGTCAATGTCAGAACCAGACAGTGCAGATTCCAAATCTTTGATCTGGCCTTCCAGCTTGCTCTTGGTCTTTGGATCCACTTCGTCTTTCAAATCTTCCATCGCTTTGGTGGTCTGGAAAATCAGATTGGATGATTCGTTTCTCAGATCAGCCTCTTCACGCTTCTTCTTGTCAGCTTCTGCTTGTTCTTCAGCTTCTTTCACCATGCGGTCGATTTCTTCCTTCGAAAGCGATCCAGTGCCTGAAATGGTGATCTTTTGTTCCTTGTTGGTGCCTAAGTCTTTGGCTTTGACAGAGACGATACCGTTGGCATCGATATCA
>DITG01000122.1 GCA_002422045.1 Acholeplasmataceae bacterium UBA6190 | reverse complement strand
ATTGCCTACTGAACCTGGTTGTTACTTGATGAAGAATGACAAAGCAGAAGTCATCTACGTCGGCAAGGCAAAAAACTTAAAAAACCGTGTCAAAACATATTTCACGGGTGCACACAACGAAAAAACAACACGACTCGTTTCTGAGATCCGTGATTTTTCATATGTGCTGACCAACAGTGAACGTGAGTCACTCATTCTTGAAAACAACTTGATCAAGCAATATTTACCAAGATACAACATCCGTCTGATCGATGACAAGACGTATCCCTATATCGAAATCACCGAAGAAGAACATCCCCGCATTCAAGTCGTCAGACAAAAAGAAATGAAAGGCAGACTCTTTGGACCCTATCCGAATGTCTACGCCGCCAGAGAAACATCTAGGTTACTCAACCGTTTGTATCCGCTCAGAAAATGCGAAACACTGCCTAAAAAAGCCTGCTTGTACTACCATATCGGTCAGTGCATGGCACCATGCATCAACAGTGATGTGGTGTACAAAGATACCATCAGGGATATCACTAAGTTTCTCAAAGGGGACACCAAAGATGTATTGTCCAGACTGAATAAAGAAATGTCAGAAGCCAGTGAAACTCTCATGTTTGAAAAGGCGATCGAGTTTCGGGATATGATCAATCATATTGAAGCGACCACAGAAAAACAGATCATCAAANNCCGATTTCAAAGATCGTGATGTCATCAGCTATGCTTTCAGCAAAGATGATGTGTCACTTCAGATTCTGGTCATGAGAACTGGCAAAATCATTGATCATCATCAAGTGGTCTTCGCATATGTCGGAGAAGTCATGGATTCTGTCTTATCTTATCTTCAGCAGTTTTATGAACTGAGTACACCGGATGAATTGTTGTTCTCTGAACGTTTTAAATGGGAAGAGATTGAACCTTTCTTTGGTAAAAAAGCGCTCATTCCTCAAAAAGGCGACAAAAAGAAACTGACCGATCTCGCGACTAAGAATGCAGATTACGATCTTGAACATCACTTCATGCTTTATCGTCATCGCGATGAAAAGAGACAAAAAGCGCTGGAAGACTTATCAGAATTGATGGGCAAAGAAATCAAGACCATCGAAGTGTTTGACAATGCACAACTCTTTGGTACCGCACCGATATCCGCCATGATTGTCTTCAAAGAGCAGGCTTTCGATAAGAAAAATTACCGAAAATATCATCTGCAAACCACCACGAATGATGACTATCAAGCCATGAAAGAAGTCACCTACAGAAGATATCAGAAACAGCTGATTGAAGGACAGACATTGCCCGATTTGATTCTTGTCGATGGTGGCAAAGGACAACTTTCCGCTGCATCCGAAGTGCTCCATGAACTCGGTATTTCCATCCCGATTGCGGGCTTGAAAAAGAATGGGAAACACATCCTTGAAGCACTGGTCTACAAGGATGCTGCCATCCCACTTCTTAGACAAAGTGAACTCTATAAATTTCTCCTCAAACTCTCAGAAGAAGTTCACAGATTCGCGATTGATTTCCATAGAAAGACACGTTCAAAACAATCCATACGTTCTCCCCTAGACGCAATCAAAGGCATAGGCGACAAGAGAAAAAAGGCTCTTTTGAGCCATTTTGCGAGCATTGACGCGATTAGGAGCGCAAGCCATGAAGAACTCCTGGCACTGGGAATTCCTGAAGATGTAATCATACGATTGAAAGAGGAACTGACATGAAAAGAATCATCGTATCCACAGATTTCCACAACAAAGTTTTCTTTGTCAACTACTCTGGCAGAAAGGTAGGATTCTATCTGTCCAACCGTCTGTCGAAAACATTCTTTTCTTATTTGAAAAAGGGTGTGCTTGTGGATTTTGAAATCGCACCCAAGCTCAAGAAAATCAACAATATCAGTTATTATCAAGTGGCCTTTTTCAATCAGATTGTCTCACTTCAACCGTATAGGATTCACTATGATCTATTCAAGTTGAGAAAAGATATGCAAGAAGTTTTGGAAGCCAATCTTCATTACCTATTCATTGATTTTGAAATGACAATGCCAGGATATCATGATCAGGCTTTCCATCCTGAAATCATTCAGGTAGGTTATGTGTTGGCCGAAGCCAAACAAGAACCCATACACTCCGATGGTTATTACGTGCTCCCCAAAGAAAAACGGACACTCTCCAAACGAACCAAGCGGTTTTTGAATCTTGAAGAAGATGACTTTTTCAATCAAGCCATTCCATTCGATGAATTCTATGAAAAATTGAAATTGATCATTGAAGAGTATCATCCCAAACTGGTGGTTTGGGGAAAAAATGACTTGACTGCATTGAATGATGCCTATCAGATTCACAGTAAAAAGGCATTGACTAGTGATATGGATTTCATTGATCTCTTGAAATTACACAAGGATTATTACAATCTGAAAGACGATCTTGGACTGTTCAAGGCATACAAGACGTATTATGCCATTGAATTTGATCAGACGCATGATGCCAAAGATGATGCGGTTGTCACCAAACTCGTCTTTGATGCATTCTTAAACTATATGTAAAATAAAAACCCATATCATATCAAATGATTTGGGTTTTGTTCTTTTATGTAGATTTTAAGTCAACCACAATCGGAATGACCAGGGGTCTGCGCTGTGTGAGATCAAAAATCTTTTGATTCAAATGATCGATCACTGCCTGTTTCAAGTTGATTTCATTATAGAGTTTCTTCGCAAGTTCCTGAACCACAATCTTTTTGGCTTCATTGGCCAGTGACTGTGTAATCTCTTCGTTGCCTTTCATATAGATGAAACCTCTTGAAATGATGGTTGGTTCGTTGACCAGTTTCTTGGTTTGCGTATTGACCGATAAGACAACCGAGAACAATCCTTCTTCGGAAAGTAGTTTGCGTTCCTTGATGACTGTACTGCCGATATCACCGATGCCAGTGCCATCGATATAGACTTCGCCAGCGGTGACTTTACCAGCCAGTCTGATGGAATCTGCAGTTAGGGCTGCAACATCGCCATTATCCATGATCAGAATATGTTCAGGCTTGACACCACAATCGATTGCTAATTCCTTGTGATGTTTGAGCATGCGATGTTCGCCGTGCATCGGAATGAACATTTTGGGTTTGATTAAGGATAACATCAGTTTCAGATCTTGTTGTGCACCATGACCAGATGTGTGCGTATCTGCTAGCGGACCGTGCGTGATGACTTCGACATCGAGTCTGAAGAGTTTGTTGATGGTTCGGTTGATACCTTCCTGATTACCAGGAATCGGAGAAGAAGAGAAAATCACGGTATCCCCTGGCATCGCCTTGATCTGACGGTGCGATCCATTGGCGATTCTAGAAAGTGCAGCCAAAGGTTCGCCTTGAGAACCGGTGACCAAAATGGTGAGTTCATGGGGTTTGACACGGTTCACCTGTTCACCAGTCAAGATGGTATCCTTGGGTGCTTTGATATAACCGGTCTGCATGCCAGCCTCAATCGCACGCTCCATGCTTCTGCCAAAGACGGCGACTTTTCTGCCGTTTAAGACTGAAGATTCGATGATTTGCTGGATGCGATACATGTTGGAGGCGAAGGTCGCGATGATGATGCGCCCGCTCATACGAGAGAAGAGTTCATTGATGGATTTGCCGATTTTAGAATCAGAAGGGATGAGTTCGTCACGTTCAGCATTGGTTGAATCAGACATCAGACAGAGTACGCCTTCAGCGCCGATAGCTGCAAGTTTGTCATATTCTGCTCCAGGTCCGACCGGTGTGAAATCGATTTTGAAATCTCCGGTATGAAACAGTATGCCTTGAGGTGTTCTAAACACAAATCCAAACATGTCAGGAATGGAATGGTTCAAACGAATGAATGATAAGACGACATTTTTGAATGTATAGTGATAATGACTCTTGTATTCTTCGATTTTGGGTGGTTTGATGTCAGGATGTTCGAGTAATTTATACTCGATCATGTCAACAGCGATGCCGGATGCGTAAATTTTAGGGATATTGACCTTTTTCAACAGATAAGGAATGCCACCAATATGATCTTCATGCGCATGGGTAACGAAAAGACCAACGATACGTTCCTCGTTTTCCAGTAAGTACGTATAATCGGGAATGACATAGTCGATACCGAGCAGATGTTCATCCGGGAATAGGATGCCAGCGTCAACGATGAAGATTTGATCTTCAATTTCATAGACATAGGTATTTTTCCCTACTTCACCAAGTCCCCCTAATGCAAAAATGCCGAGTTCACCGGTGTTGAGTAATGGATTTTTCATTTTGAATCCTCCAGCGCAAATATTACATACCCTATTGTATAATAAAAACCTCAAAAATGGTAGTGGAATACTTAATATGCTATAATTATTTTGAGGTGCTTCATGAAAACCATCATTTTTTTCGATGTCGATAATACAGTCTATAACAACACCCTCGGGATGATTCCCGAGCAAACCAGACGTCTCTTGACTGAACTTTCTGCCAAGCCAGATGTCATTTTAGGACTGGCGACAGGACGTGGTTTCACCAAACTCGAAATCATCAAAGACATCGTTCCATTGTTTACCTATCTGGTATTGATCAATGGCTCAGTGGTCTATAAGGATTCCCAGATCATATATAATCATCCCATCGATACTCATGACATTGAAGAAGTGCTTGAAATCACCAAAGGTCATGATTTCAATGTCGGTATGGTCGGCATCAGTGATGAAGCTGTCAATTATTGGGATGACCGTGTTGGATACGGCATGAAAGCACTGAGAGGTATCTCCCCCAAAGTGGATCAAGATTTCTACAAGCATCACCCGATCTATCAACTATGGATGTTTGCCGATCATGAAGAATTGATTTTGGATATCGCCAAAAAGATTACCAAATTCAGAGTCTATCCA
>DITG01000139.1 GCA_002422045.1 Acholeplasmataceae bacterium UBA6190 | reverse complement strand
GAGTCCAGCAATGGTATCCGCACCAAATTCAGTGAGCATGATGGGTTTGTGGAACTTCGTATGATAAAGTGTCAAATCTTTTGAAAGTTTCTCTGGTATGACTTGAAGGTTTTCAAGATCGGTATACCATCCGATATATCGATTCAGTCCGATGACATCCGCCATCTGACAGACCAGATTCACATCTGCACCCACCCATTCGACAATCATGATGGGTAATGTTGTCAGTGTCCGAATATGCTTGAATACTTCGGTAAAATAAGGAACTGCACCTTTTTCATGCGTGTTTGCCTCATTGGCAACGCTATACATGATGACCGAAGGGTGATTCTTGTCTCTTTGGATCAGTTCTGAAATCTGCATCTGATGGACTTTAAGTGTTTGCTCATCCACGGTACCTTCGACAAAAACGGGTCTTCCTGACCAGAAGTTCAATCCGACAGCAGGCACCTCATCGATGATGAGGATTCCATAGAGATCTGCCAGATGGTAAATTTCTTCATCATAGGGATAATGACTGGTCCGAAATGAATTGGCATTGATCCATTTGAGCATATTGAAATCACGTAAGGCATGGGCTGTCGAATGTCCTTTGCCAATAATCGGGTGATCTTCGTGCATGCCAAAACCTTTGAGATAGACTGATTTTCCATTGAGCATCAATTGGCCATCCTTGATGTTGATGGTTCTGATACCAAAAGATTCTTCATAAAGATCATGTGCGGTCATAACTTTTAGCGTATAAAGGTTCCCCTGTCCAACATCCCAAAGCAATGGATGATTGACCATGAATTGTCCGATCATACCTTGTTCACGTGCAATCACTTGTCCTGATGGATCCTTGAGATAAACCTCAGGCTGTTCTTTACCAATCACTTGATAGTGTACTACTGCATGAGTATCGTTGACTTCTGTGGTGATCATAATATCATCGATGCCTTGATGGGGTTTACTATAGAGCAAAACAGAACGATGTAGTCCTGAATGATTGGCAAAATCAAAATAGGTGAGTTGTTCACTTTGACCTTGATGATTCACAACCTCACCGATGGGCAGTGTTTGAAATGTTGCACGGTTATCGATGATGATCGAAAGTCTTGCAACAGATGAGCTAGTGAGATGTGCTGGAATGATCACATCGTGCGGTAAAAACCCACCTTGATGATCTCCGATGAACTGACCGTCAATATACACTCTACTCTGATGAGGTGCAGCACCGATGCGTAGATGAATGACGTCTTTTTTCATCGCAAAAGGAATCTCAACGGTTCTTTCATAACAGAGACAACCGACATGATTTTTGGTTTCTTTATCGGTGACGAGTTCCTGATAGCTTGCAGGTACCGCCATCCATTGGGATGATTGCAGTGGCATCGTTGGCACATAGTCATCTTTAATGATACTCATTTGCCACAAGCCATCAAGTTTGATGACCGTTCGACATGCATTTGTTGTTGGATAGAGCATGTTATACTCCTTCTTGGTAATGTAGGGTTAAGGCTTTATGAATCCCTAGTGCGGCTTTTCTACCTGCTCCCATTGCTAGAATCACAGTTGCTGAGCCTGTGACGGCATCCCCACCAGCATAGACAAAGGCTCTCGAGGTCAATCCATAATCATCATGGGTGAGCATGCACCCATAGCTGTCTTGATGGATATCCGCTGAAGACTGAGTCAAAAGCGGATTGGGTGTTGTTCCAATTGCCATGATGACGGTATCGACTTCAATGGTATGTCTTTGATTGGGTTGTTCTATCGGTCTCGGTCTTCCGGAAGCGTCAGGTTCGCCGAGGATCATATCGGCACATAGAATGGACTTGACTTGTCCTGATTCATTGCCGATGATTTGTTTTAAATTGGTCAGCACCTTAAAGATGATGCCTTCTTCGATGGCGTGATGAATTTCTTCTGATCTGGCTGGAATTTCTTGCATGGAACGCCTGTAAACAATGTATACTTCTTCAGCTCCAAGTCGTTTCGCACAACGTGCAGCATCAAGCGCGACATTGCCACCACCGATGACAGCGACTTTTTTGCCATGATGAATCGGTGTCTTTGAATGGGCTTCATAAGCTTTCATGAGATTGATTCTGGTCAGATACTCATTGGCTGAATAAACACCATTATACATTTCACCGGGAACACCCATGAATTTGGGCAATCCTGCACCTGTGCCTAAAAAGATCGCACGATACCCCATTTCAAAGAGATCATCAATCGTCAATGTTTTGCCGATGATGGCATTGGTGATGATGTTGACCCCTTGTTTTTTTAAACTCTCAATTTCTCTTAAAACAATCGATTTAGGCAATCTGAATGCTGGTATGCCGTAGGTCAGTACACCGCCTGGCGTATGCAATGCTTCATAGATATCCACTTGATATCCGTATCTGGATAAGTCATTGGCACAAGATAATCCTGCAGGACCACTGCCGATGACCGCGACTTTGATGTTTAAGGATAAGATTTCTAGACTGAGGTCCTCTGGATAGTTCTGAAAATGAACATCAGAGACATAGCGTTCAAGATTCCCAATACCAACGGGCTCACCTTTGTTACCTCTGACACAGACCGCTTCACACTGAGTTTCTTGAGGACAAACCCGTCCGCAAACCGATGGCAAAAGACTCGATTTCCGAATGATTTGATAGGCTTCTTCCATATTACCATTGGAAATCTCGAGTATAAACCCAGGAATATCGATTCCAACCGGACAACCGTTCACACAGGGTTGATGCTTGCAGTCGAGACAACGTTTCGCTTCAAGTATCGCTTGTTCTTCTGTGTATCCAAGATTCACTTCCTCAAAATCCAAAATGCGCAATGTAGGATCGACAGTCGGCATGACTTGTTTGGTTTTCGACAGATTGATCATGACTGTTCACCCGCCTTTTCGCTTTGGCAACGATAACTCTCAGCCTCTTCCTGCTGATACATTCTATTTCTCAAGATGGCTGCATCAAAATCAATCTTGTGTCCATCGAATTCAGGACCGTCAACGCATGCAAACTTCATTTTTCCATCCACAGATACTCTGCAACCTCCACACATACCTGTACCATCGACCATGATCGGATTCATGGATACAACTGTTTTGATACCATAGCGTTTGGTCAGTTCAGATACGGATTTCATCATGGGTAAAGGACCAATCGCAATCACTTGGTCATAGGATTCGCCTGATTGGAGCATGGTCTCCAAGCAATCGGTGACTCTGCCTTTTTCTTGATAGGATCCGTCATCGGTCAACAGATGAAAGGTATGAGAAATCTGTTGAAATTCAGATTCCAGAAAGACTAGGGACTTGGTTCTGAATCCAATGATGGTATGGACTTCCGTATGATGATCAAAGAGGGCTTTTGCAATCGGATAGGCAATGGCACATCCGACACCTCCACCAATGATACAAACCTTTTTCAAACCTTCCAAATCTGTCGGTTTTCCCAGAGGTCCTGCCAGATCTGCAATGTCATCTCCAGGTTGTTTCCGGTTAAGTTCATGTGTCGTAGCTCCAACCACCTGAAAGATGACAGAAACTGTCTCTGTCTTTGTGTTGATCCCTGCAATGGTCAGTGGTATCCGTTCTCCATCTGATTGCACTCGAATCATGACGAACTGTCCAGGTTTTGCGTGCAAAACCACCAAAGGTGCATGAATATCCAATTGTGAAACTGATGGTGTCAGAATGGTTTTACCAATGATTTTATACATGAATACACCTCGCTGTTTGTTACTTTTATTATACATGGAAACACAAAAATATGGACAGAACTCCATGATTTTTATTCGCTGAATAAAAAAAAACAAGTACATAAGTACTTGCTAATCTGTGATCGGACGATAGATTTTGATGATATTTTCTGCTGTTTTCATACCATCAACTGAAGAAGACATTATCCCTCCTGCATGACCTGCGCCTTCACCCATCGGAAATAAGCCTGATAGGCTCGATTCATGCGTATCTGATCTGGTCATGCGCACTGGCGATGACGATCTGGTTTCCACACCGGTCAAGATGGCATCTCCCATTGCAAAACCTTTCAACTTACGGTTAAAAT
>DITG01000142.1 GCA_002422045.1 Acholeplasmataceae bacterium UBA6190 | reverse complement strand
TGGCATGATCATCGGCATAACTCCGATCACCGTGAAGTTCAATGAAATCAGGAAATAATGCCTTGATCAGATCTGCTGCGGTGGGTCGTTTGGGGTGTCTTGCCAATTTGACTTTTTCCCATGCGGAAATGTGTTCTCCCATGTCAGCCCCTCCGTCCCTGATGCAACTGAAGCAGTTTATACAGTGTTTTTCTCATGTCTTTGCGGTTGACAACCAAATCCACTTGACCGTGATCCAGTTGGAACTGATCGGTTTGAAAACCTTCAGGAAGATCTTGTCTGATCGTTTGCTTGATGACTCTTGCACCTGCAAATCCAATCAAAGACGATTTTTCAGCAATATTAATATCACCAAGCGATGCGAAGCTTGCAGCGACACCACCGGTCGTCGGATTGGTCATCACACTGATGTACAAAAGACCTTTTTGATCAAAATAATGGAGTGCAGCACTGGTTTTCGCCATTTGCATCAGGGATAAAATCCCTTCTTGCATGCGTGCACCACCGGATGCGGAAAAAATGATCAGTGGTAACTTCTGCTCTCCGGCATATTCGATCAGACGTGTGACTTTTTCACCAACGGCTGAACCCATGCTGCCCATCATGAATGATGAATCTAAAATGCCGATGGCACAGGGCATGTTGACAATGGTTGCCGTACCGCTTAAGAAAGCTTCATTCATTTTCGATAGTTTTTGACCTGTGGCAAGTTTATCCATATACTCAGGCATATCGAGTGGGTTTGCAGAAGTGATCTTTGAATTGATTGGTTTGAAACTCCCTTGATCGACAGTGAGTTCTAGCCGTCTTAATGCACCCATTCTGAAATGAAAATCACAATAAGGGCAAATCGAATGATTGGCCTCTAGATTTTTCTCATAAATCGCGGCTCCGCACTGTTCGCATTTGATAAATAGCCCGTCAGGTATATCGATGGGCTCGTAGTTCGTATGCTTTTTTCGGATATTTTTTTTGAAATCTTCAAGTTTTGATTTTCGTTCAGTTAAAAAATCATTCACGGTTCTTCGCCTCCACAAGCATATTGAAGCGTGCGATGAATCCTGTGTCGTATTGACCTTTGATGAAATCTGGGTTGTGCATGATTAAATATTGATAGTCGATGTTGGTTGAGATGCCTTCGATGACAAATTGCTCCAGTGCGACCCGCATTTTCTTGATTGCTTCTCTGCGTGTTGGTGCATGGACAATCAGTTTGGCAAGCTTCGAATCATAAAAGGGCGGAACGACATATCCCGGATAAATGTGTGTATCCATTCTGACACCGATGCCGCCTGGGAAGACAACATTGGTGATTTTGCCTGCGGAAGGGATGAACCCTTGCATCGCATTTTCGGCATTGATTCTGCATTCGATGGCGTGTCCATGAATCTGGACATCGCGTTGTTTGAAAGATAGTTCTTTGCCATAGGCAACGCGAATTTGTTCTTTGACCAAATCAATTCCAGTGATTGCTTCTGTGATCGGATGCTCGACTTGGATTCTTGTGTTCATTTCGATGAAATAGAAATTGCCTTTGGAATCGACTAAGAATTCCATGGTCCCCGCATTGACATAGTTGATGGCTTTGGCCAGTTTCAGTGCCGCTGCTCCGATTTTTCTTCTCAGCATTTCAGAGAGAATCGGTGATGGCGTCTCTTCAATCATTTTCTGATTTCTTCTTTGCATCGAGCAATCGCGTTCAAACAGATGAACGATATTGCCTTTCGTATCGCCAATGATCTGAATTTCGATGTGTCTGGGCGATTCGATGAATTTTTCGATATAGAGTGACTTATCGCCAAAACTGGATTCTGCTTCCATGGAGGTACGTTCAAAAGCACTCGTGAATTCATCATCCGAGCGCACAATGGCAATCCCACGACCACCACCTCCGCTTGAGGCTTTGATCATGACAGGATATCCGATTTTTTTAGCGATCTTGAGTCCTTCTTGAACGCTTTCGATGATACCATCGCTGCCTTCAACAATCGGGACTCCGTTATTTTTTGCAATTTCTCTGGCAGATGCCTTGTCACCGATCATCTGAATGGTCTTGGAATTCGGACCGATGAAGGTGATGTTGCACCGTTCGACCATTTCAACGAAATCTGAATTTTCGGATAAAAATCCGTAACCCGGATGGATGGCATTGCATCCTGTCGATATGGCAGCAGATAAAACACTATTCATATTCAAATAGCTGTCTTTGCTGCGCTCAGAACCGATACAGATCGCCTCATCTGCAAGTTTGACATGAAGAGACGTCTCATCTGCAGTCGAATAAACGGCGACTGTTTCAATCCCGAGTTCTTTGGCAGCACGTATGATGCGTACTGCAATTTCGCCTCGATTGGCAATGAGTATCTTATTTTTCATTGGCATCACCGACACGCATGATGGTATGATTGAATCCGACGACTTCACCATTTCGAACGAAGACCTCTTTGACGGTGCCGTCATAAGGTGAAGTGATTTCGTTCATGATTTTCATCGNNGTCGAAGAGGCATAGAAGGTTCCAACGAGTGGTGATTTAATCAGATTCTGATGTGACAGCTGCTGTGGTGGCTGCTGTGTTGTGCCTGAATCGGCACGCTTAGTGTCTTCTTTACGATCTTCCTTTACAACGACTTGTTCAGTCTTGTTTTTCGAGAGTTTGAGCTTGAACTCATCCATTTCAAGTTCAAGAGTCATCAACGAGGAACTCTCAAAGTCCTTGATGATGCCTTGGATTTCTTTAATTGTCATATATTGTCCATTTCGCTTTTCATAATTTTTGTAAAACCTGACGTCATCAGAGATTTGCCCTTTTGTCGGTCAATCATAGTGACCGAAACAAAATCTAAGATGTTTGAAACAATGGTAGCGGTATTTGATGTGATGCTTTGGAGTGTTTATTTTTCAAATAAAGGTGCTACCATCCAATGTGTGGTTAACGCTTCCCTTCTTGGCATTTCAAATGTTTTGAAATTCAAATCATGTGCCTGTGTTTATTCTATCACAAATCATTATCTTGTCAACACTTTTAGGGATGTAAGCGGTTCGCATGACAAAAAAGGACATGTGACGTCACATATCCTTAAGGATTCACGAGATTATCAAATGGCAAGTGGGTGATGTATCGGAAAATGGCTTCATCAACTTCCTGGAAGAGCCTGATGTGAACATGAGGCGACGAACTCGCATTGTGCGGTGTAATGAGGACATTGTCCAATGACCAAAGTCTGGATGAAGGCGGTAAAGGTTCAGGCGTTGTGACATCGAGTCCAGCGCCACGGATTTCTTTATTTTCCAACTTCTTGATCAGTTGGTCCTGATCGATGATCTCACCTCTGGCAACATTGATGATGAGTGCTGTAGGTTTCATGGCTTCCAGTTCATTTTTCCCGATCAGATGATAGGTCTCCTTTGAGAGTGCACAGGAAACAACAATCACATCGCTTTGTCTCATCACATCCAAGAGCCCTTCTTTTCCGTAGTAGATCTGATCAAAGAAAGGAAGCACTGCAGAAGTTCTTTTATATCCGATGACACGGGCTCCGAACGCTTTCATGCGCTTGGCGACTTCGGTTCCGATCGAACCAGTGCCAATGATTCCAATGGTTGAACCAAAGAGTTCATGATGTGCCGTCTTGAATTTCCAAAGACTTGCTTTTTGCTGTTCAAAAAAGGTGTTGAGATTTCGGTTGAAATAGAGTATTTTGGAAAACACATCTTCTGATATCTGAATGGAAAACACATCTTTGGCATACGTCAGATGGATACCTCTGGATTTGATATAATCCAGATTGACTGTATTGAATCCTGCTGTCAACAGCTGGATCCATTTGAGTTGATGAAAACGAGATAGAATTTCTGGCTTGACATGGGGCGGCATCGCGATGATGACTTCAGCATCATATGCATGATCAATGTCTTGTTCAAAAATGATATCTCTATACTTGAGTTTCAATTGATCGACATGTTCTGGCTTTAAAGCCGATGTTTCAATCCAGATTTTCATGATGAACCCTCAACGATCTTATCCAGTGCAATCCGGTGCAAGTCACCCAGATCCCCTTCAAGCATGATATAACCTCTTAACACATAGGATAGAGAAAAAAAGAGTCTTTGAGCATAGATATTGTTTCGATGTGTATCGATTCTGATATAGTTGATGTGACGATCAATGGCTAATTTTTCTGCATGTTTCATCAGAAGTACTGATATATTTTTACCTAATAGATGTCTTTTAACTGCCAGTCTATGGACAGTCAGGTACGGTTGATCCAGACCCCAGGATCCATCATAGATGATGTTGTATGTTTTTTCAATCCCCGATTTGATGGCAATCATGCCAAGGATCTCTCCTTGAATGTCATAGACAAAAAACTCACCCAATTCGATATCCCGGATGAATGTCTGTTTTGAGGGATTACCATGCTGCCACTGATCGATACAACGATCTTTAAGTAATTGTCTGGTTTCTTCCCTGAGTTGCCAAATCTGATCGATATCAGACATATTGGCTTGTCTAATCATATCAGATGACCTCCAAAATGACCGATAACAAAAGTGCATCGGTACCCTTCATCTTGATCGGTAGAGCATACATCTGATAAGACCCTTCAGGAACTTCTTTGAGTCTTAATCCTTCAATGATCAGAATATCACTTCTCATCAGTTGTTTATGTGTGGGATGCCCAATCTGGTCACGTTCAATCCCCAACCCATCCACCCCAACACCTACAACACCTTTTTCAACCAAGAACTTGCTTGCCCATTCGTTGACAAAGATGAAGTTGAAATTGAAATCTTCTTCAAAACTGTTTTTTGTCTTTAACAGGACAAAATCATTTTGTTTGATGTTTAAGTGAACC
>DITG01000108.1 GCA_002422045.1 Acholeplasmataceae bacterium UBA6190 | reverse complement strand
GACAATCGCGTAGACAACAAAGTAAAACAGGATAAATAATAAAGTTCTGAGCATGATATCTGAGAATACGGGTAATCTTACAAAGACTGGGATGAATTCCAACAGTGTTCTATCCCCCACCATCCCTTGAATGTTGTATGTCCAGATGAAATGGATGACCGTGAGTAAGGCAAGCAGTCCCTGAAATGAAGTCGATAGCAACTTCTTTTCCTGATATAAAGAGATCACGACAACCGCATAGTACATCAGGATGTAGGCACCCGTTTCAAAGTATTCATTCTGATAAAGTCTCGCATAAATCAAGATGGATGAAAAGAAAATATAGAAGGCCGCGACATACATGGCGACACTTTGCTTGGTTTTGTCGTTGGTATCGATATAGATCAGTTTTTTTAAGAATTTATTGATGACATAGGTCAAAGGAAAAGCGATGAAGGCAACAACCCAGTTATTCAGATTGTCAGGCGTTGTATAAGATAAGATGAACAAGATGATGGAATACATGATGTTCGATATGAAGACGATATTCTTGATGACGACATTTCGTCTGAATAAGACAGCAACATCATTGGTGATATCGACCCCTTGTTCAAAGCCAAAAAAACGAGCAAAAATACTCTTTCCGAGGGCATTGAGATTCAAGATATTTTTGAGCTTTGGCTTAGGTTTTGACAAGACATTCCCTCTTCTAAATATCAAATATGGACAAACGCTTAATGCCTGTCTCTTCGTGTGCAAGTTCTTCGTTGGTCACTTGAGCGACTCTGGTAGATGCCGCCGCAGCAATCGCACCGACGATATCATCTAAAAACGTATGACAGATGCCATCTTCTTTTCCGGCATCGTTCAAACGCTTGACAATCCCATGTTTGTTGACATCGATGTCTCCAAAATTGGTTTGACCGATCGTGCCATAGAGTCCAGCGACAGCCAGTCCCATGGTCTCATCGATTCCGAACAATCCCAAATCTTCATAGATGATGTCTTGAATTGGGCCTTGAAACAAACCTTCTTCTGCCAGTCTGTCGATTTCACAGGCCAACTGGACATGATGGAACACATCACGGAGCGACAAAATCTTTTCAACCGATTCGAGGCACAATTCACGTGTGATGTTTTCTGTGTACTTGGCTTGTTGCTTGAAACTGATTTCTGCAATCGATTCAAGGGTGACACCGCGCTTCAAGAGCAATTTTTTGTTCAATTCAAACATTTCCTGTCGGGTATATAACAATTTTTTAGCTTTACGATCTGCCATTAGGACTCATTCCCTTCTATGAACACATCACCGTCATGGATGATGGTTTGTCCGTTCAAAAATGCTTGCGCACTCATCTGTTTTTTGCCTGGTATTTGAATCTGTAGCAACTCGACTGCGCCATCCAAAGTTTTCACAATCAAATGCTTCTTGGTACTGATGACTGTTCCAGGTTTGACCTTACTGTCCATTATATCACTTTTTTGAGCTTCATAAATCTTAATCACGCCGTTTTTTAAGTGTGCGGTTGCACCAGGTTCAGGTGAAAGACCTCTGATTCTGTTGATGATTTCAGATGAAGTTTTCCGAAATGAAATCACTTCATCTTTTGGTTTTAACGTATAAGCAAAAGTCACATGGAAGATATCTTGAGGAACACTTTTTAATGGACCCTTTTCATAATCCATAAGAACTTTGTCTAACAAATTTCTGCCGACAAGACTTAGTTTTTCTGACAAAGTCTGATAATTGTCTTTCACATCAATCGGGACGGCTTGTGTTCGGATGATATCGCCTGAATCCATCTGGTAGGCCATATACATGATGGTCACACCTGTTTTCTCATCACCATTGAAGAGTGCATACTGAATCGGTGCTCCTCCCCGATATTGGGGCAGCAATGAACCATGGACATTGATTGCTGTCACCTGATCCAGAAGCTGATTGGGAAGCATTTGACCGTAAGCCGCAGTGATGATCAAATCCGGAGACAAATCAATGATCAGCTGATAATCGGTTTTGAGTTTAATCGGTTGAAAAAGCGGAAGCCCGAGTTCGATGGCTTTCGATTTGACAGGAGAAGATGTCAAGATTTTTTTCCTGCCAACGGGTTTGTCGGGTTGTGTGACAACCAGCAAAACCTGATGTTTTTGATGAAGCATTTCAAGGATTGGAACTGCAAATTGAGGAGTTCCCATGAATACAATGTTCATTTGTTCACCTATTGGATATCAAGTGTCGGATAAAAACTGATCTTGATATCATTTTGTTCTAGAGTTTTGAAGATGTCAAACATCTGATGCATGTCAATAATTTGATACTTGAGCGTCACTGTAAACCGGTTTAAATCTCTGATTTTCTTGATCAGTGCTGGCGCTGGTCCAATCACTGTGATCCCGAGTGCTGCGATTTTCTTTTTCAGACTAAAAGCGACCTGATACGTTTTTAAGAAACTGATACCTTCAATCAAGAGTTGTGCATGGTTTGTAAAAGGAGGATAGTTGGAAAGTTTACGGCTGTATAAGGATTCCTGATAAAACTTTTCGTAACTTTCAGCAACGGTTCGAATGGCATAATGATTGAGGTCGTAGCCTTGGATGATGGCTTCACCGGGCAAAAATCTTCCTGATCTACCCGTGACTTGTGAGAGTAACATGTAGGTCTGTTCAGCGGACCTGTAGGAGGGCACTTTGAGCAGCATATCCGCCATCAAAACACCGACAAGCGTGACTTTGGGAAAGTCAAGACCTTTTGCGATCATCTGGGTACCGACCAATATATCTGCTTCTTCACTCAAAAACTGATGCCAGATGAGTTCATGACTGCCTTTGGTTTTGGTCACATTCTGATCCATTCTCAAGACTCTGGCTTTTGGCAACACCTTCTTGAGTTGCTCGGTGACATACTCGATGCCGACACCAATTTCTTTGACCTTAGGTTCATGACACATCATGCAACTCGCATCATAAGGTTGTTCAAACCCGCAGTAATGACACTTGAGTGTTTGTTTGTCTTTGTAGTAAGTCAGTGAAATATCACAGTGAGGGCAAAGAGGTACATGACCACATCCTCTGCATAGCACAAAGGGTGCATACCCTTTACGGTTAAAAAGTAAAAGTGTCTGTTCTTTTTTCAATAGTCTATCTTGGATCTTTGAAAGTAAGACTGATGAAAAAATCGATGTGTTTTGACCTTTCAACTCTTTTTTCATATCGATGAACTGTATCGCTGGCATCGGCAACGCTTTCGGTCGCTTGGTCAGTTCGAGAAGTTCATAAAGTCCTTGATTGGCCTGGTACATCGTCACAATCGAAGGAGTTGCACTTCCTAAAACGAGTGGTACATGATGATGCAGAGACTTAATGACCGCGATGTCTTTCGCATGATAGATGACACCTTCAGTCTGTTGATAGGCATCATCATGTTCTTCATCCATGATGATCAGACCAAGTTGTTCTAGCGGTAGAAACACAGCGCTTCTGGTTCCTAAGAGAATCGATGCTTCTTGATTTTTCACCATGCGGTATTGGTCAAAACGCTCACCTTTGGATAATCCGCTGTGATAGATTGCGACATTGTCGAATCTGGATTTGAGATGTTGCGCCATCGGTCCTATCAATGTGATTTCAGGCACGAGAAAGAGTACTTGTTTTCCTGACTTGATGACCGTTTCCATGACATTCATATAAACTTCAGTCTTACCGGATCCTGTGATCCCTTTGAGTAAAAAGGTCTTTGATGCATTCAAATGCTTTTCAATGGCAGTGATGGCTTGTTTCTGCTCAGTATTGAGTGTGACGATTTGTTGTTTGGTATCGAAGACGTGATGGATGTCACGAATCACTTCTTGATCGATACTCTTTAAGACGTCATGCTTGAGCAAGGTAGTGATTTGGCTTGCTGACAAACCCGAAGTGATCAGTTCACGTCTTGGAATCTGATTTTTTTCTCTAAACAGTTCATCAAGTGCTGGATAGTGGTCTATTCTTTTGTATTGATGGTTTGTATTCAGTGTATAGGCTGTTTCCATCTTGATGGACTCTTTGGCTTTGATACTCGTTTCGATGGATAATACACCTTTATCTGCAAGGCGTTTGAGTCTAGGATAATACACCTGGTCTCTTTGCAAGAGTTTCCAAATGCCATGACGGTCAAAATTGGGTTTTAAGTCTACTGGGCAAAGAGATTCATCGATCAGTCTGGCGATTTTTTGGTATTGGACAGCCAGTTCAGCAGGAATCACCGTCATGAAGACCGATGCAAACAGTGCTGGTTGTGTGTTCATGATGTGTTCGACAATCATAAAGAGTTCATCGGAAAGCGTAGGAACCACATCGAGTACTTCTGTGATTTCTTTGGTTGCTGTCTCGCTTCTTTTGATGATCTCGACCACATAGCCCAGGCGTATCTGGGATCCGAATGGGACCATAACACGCATGCCACGCACCAAAAACTCCTCAAATGACTGAGGAACGATATAATCGAATGCGTGATTGACTTCTTCGTGTCTGCTATCGACAATGACTTTTGCGAACATGGCTTCACCTATTCATATTATACCATGGACATAATAACAAAAAAGTAACCGAGGTTACTTGATTGTTTTGAGTATACGATCGATGTGATTGCCGTAAGCAAGCGCTTCGTCATACTTGAATAAAAGATCTGGAATCTTACGGATGTTGTTGATTTTTTTCGCGAGTTCCATACGGATGACCACCTTGAATTCATCAATCGAAAGTTTAGCTTTTTCGATGATTTTAGGATCATCAGACAAAATAGTAAAGTAAATGGTTGCAAATGATAAATCTTTGGTCACCTTAACTTCAGTCAGATTGATATAGCCAAAGCTCTTGTCTTTGACTTCTCTGTTCACGATGGGTGCAAGTTCTCTTTGGATCAGACTTGCAAGACGATCTGTTGTGATTGACATATTAATCCACCTCGACTTCTTTCATTTGAGATGCTTCGATGATGTCTCCTACCTTGATGTCATTGTAGTTTTCAATGGATAGGCCACATTCATAGCCATACTTGACTTCTTTCACGTCATCTTTGAATCTCTTGAGTGATGCAAGTTTGCCTTCATAAGCAACGACACCGTTGCGTAAGATTCTCACGAGCGCATCTCTTCTGATGACACCGTCTGTGATATAGCAACCTGCAATCGCGCCAATCTTGGACACCTTGAAGACTTCTCTGACTTCAGCCTGACCGGTAACGATTTCTTCAAATGTCGGTGCAAGCATGCCTTTGAGTGCAGCTTCAATATCTTCTTGAACGCGGTAAATGATGTTATATAGTCTGATTTCAACACCTTGTGTGTCCGCTTGCTGCTTGACAGATGCGGTCGGACGGACGTTGAATCCAATCAAGATTGCCTTTGATGCGTTGGCGAGTGTCACGTCACTTTCAGTGATGGCACCGACCGATGATCTGACGACATTGACATGGAAACCGTCAACATCAATTTTTTCAAGCAATCCCTTGAGTGCTTCAATAGAGCCTTGAACGTCACCTTTGATGATGATGTTCAATTCCTTTTCTGTGCTTTCAATTTCTCCAAACATTGTATCCAAAGACGTCTTCTTGACAGCCTTGCTTTCGCCTTCTTTGTTTCTAGATTGACGTTCCAAGGCAATATCCTTGGTGATACGTTCATCCTTGAATGCCATGAAGATATCGCCTGCTTGAGGGACTTCATTCAAGCCAGTCACTTCAATGGGTTGCGATGGAATGGCTTCATTGTAACGCTTTTTCAAATCATCTTGCATGGTTCTCACTTTGCCATAGGTATTACCGATGACAATGTAGTCGCCAATCTTCAGTGTACCGGTTTCGATGATGAGTGTTGCCACTGGACCTCTACCCTTATCAAGAGATGCTTCAATGACTGTGCCTTTGGCAAGTCTGTTTGGATTCGCTTTGAATTCATCAATTTCACTGATGAGCTGGATGACATCAAGCAATTCATCGATGCCTTGTTTTCTCAGAGCGGATACCTGAACAAATGGCGTTTTGCCGCCCCATGCTTCAGGAATCAATCCCTGTTCGGACAATTCTGTCATGACTCTATCGGGGTTAGCGGATGGCTTATCCATCTTGTTGATGGCAACGATGATGGGCACTTTGGCTGCCTTGGCATGATCCAGTGCTTCAATGGTTTGAGGCATCACGCCATCGTCAGCTGCGACAACCAAGACGACTATATCAGTCACTTTGGCACCACGTGCTCTCATTTCTGTGAATGCGGCATGGCCTGGTGTGTCAATGAAAGTGATTGCATCGCCATTACGGATGACCTGATAGGCTCCGATATGCTGGGTAATACCGCCAGCTTCACCTTCGACGACTCTGGATTTGCGAATCGCATCCAAGAGTGTTGTCTTGCCGTGGTCGACGTGACCCATGACAGTGACAATCGGTGGTCTTTTCTTCATATCTGCATCTGAATCTTTGATTTCCATTTCATCATAACGTGCAAGATCGGTAATGACTTCATTGATGACCTTGAATCCTTCATCCAAAGCGATGACTTCGATGGTATCTCTATCGATGACCTGGTTGATGGATGCCATCAAACCGAGTTGCATGAGCTTTTTAATCATCACTGCGTTTGAAATCATCAAACCTTCAGCAACTTGAGCGACATTCATATCGGGTTTATAAACAAAAATACGTTCTCCTGCAGGTTTGACTTCCTTCTTGACAGGCGCTACTGGGCGTCTGTTGTCTGGTTTCTTATGCTGGACATTGTTTTTTCGTTGATTTTGGTTGTTTTTGTTTTGATACGTAGGCATAAAATCACTTCCTTCTCTGACTCATCAATAATTGACTAAACCCCCTGTCGGTTATTCCAATCACTTTGATGTCAACTTTGCCTAGTCCGGCCGATATATCGTACGAACTTAATTCTTCAAGGACTTCGACCTGATAGGTTTTCGCCTTGTCATATACTTTTTTCTTTGTGGTGTGGGATGCGTCAGTTGCAAGGAGCAACAGCACAACTTTACCATTTCTCATGGCTGTGAGCGTAATGTCTGTACCGACAACCACTTTTCTTGCTCTGTAAGCGAGTCCGATGGTATTAATCATGAGCAAGTTTCAACAGTTCCTCATAAATCTCATCAGGAACAATAGCTTCAAGTTTCTTGTCCAGCGCTTTGGTTTTTTTAGCGAGCAAGATGACTTCTTTCGACAGTTTCAAATAAGCACCTCTTCCGGGCGCTTTACCAACGAGATCGATGGAAACAAGACCTTCTTTGGTGCAAGCGACTCTGATGAGTGACTTCTTGGGACATACTTCTTTGGTGACGACACATGTTCTCAGTGGCGTCTTTTTAACTTTGTTCACGTGCATCTCCTTTCAACTTCAATCAATACAGAATGCCTTCGCCTTGAGCCATTTGCTCAGACTTGATGTCAATCGACCAGCCGCATGCCTGAACAGCCAGTTTGACGTTTTGACCGAGTTTACCGATGGCAAGAGACAATTGATCATTGGGCACGATGGCTAGTGCATTTTTCTCTTTCGGATTGACACGTGTCACTGCAATGACTTCTGCAGGCTGAAGTGCGTTCGCAATCAGTTCCTTTTCATTGTCACTCCAACGGAATAGGTCAATCTTTTCATCGGAAAGTGCCTTGACGATTTCACGGATACGAGATCCACCTTCGCCAACACATGCACCGATGGGGTCAACTTTGGGGTCATTGGACTTCACGCCAATCTTGGAACGATCACCAGGATCTCTGGAGATACCCATGATTTCGATGATGCCGTCTTTGATTTCTGGAATGAAACTTTCAAGCAGTCTGATGATTAAGGATGAATGTGATCTGGAGACAAAGACTTTTGGCCACTTGGTCTTCATTTCAACATCGGAAACATACACACGGACATAATCTCCGATATGGAAATTGTCTTTGGGCAGTGATTCTTTTTTGGGAAGCAAGGTGGTGAGATCCTTACCGATATCGAGACGGTAATGGTTATCATCAACGTCAATGACGCGTGCAGTGATCATTTCATGTTCGAATTTCTTGAAATGCTTGTAGAGATTTTCTTTCTGCATGTTGATCAAGGTTTCATTTAATCTTGATTTGAAATCGCGCACTGCGAAATGCCCGAAATCCTTGGGATCAATCTTTTGTTCAATGATATCGCCCACTTTGGCTCTCGGATTGATTTCTTTGGCGTCTTCCAAAAGAAGCTGTGAATAGTTCTTGTCGGCATCGATAGAGTACTCCTCGACAACCAAATGCTGCTTGAAGACGAGAATTTCACTCTTTTCTTCCTTGATTTCGACACGGCATGAACGAACGTCATGCGCTTTCTTGCAGCCTGCAATCATGCCTTGGACAAATGCTTCAAGCACCTGCTCATGCGTGAGTTCTTTTTCATCTGCGACGGCTTCAATGTTTTTAAAAAATTCCTTACTGATCATGGTATCCTCCTAAAATTTGACAGCTGTCCGCATCTTTTTTGCGCTGTCGAATGTGATTTCAATTTTTTTCATGCGTCCCATGTCGTTGATTTCCAGTATCATGAGATCTTGATCGAATGCGAGCAACGTGCCAAATCCACGATACTTCTGCGACTCGAGATAAATGTATTTGCCAATAGCTTTTTCGCAGTCTGCTTTGGTTTTGAGCGGGCGCTCGAGACCGACAGAAGACAACTCCAGGAAATAATCCGGGTCGAGATCGTCATCATCCAAACTAGCCTGAAATTCCAAATGGATCTTTTCGAGATCGTTGATGTCCATAGTTTCAACATCAATCAAGATTTCAAGTATCTTTTCACCGAACTCTTTTTTGGTACGGATTGAGTAGATGGCAAGGTTGTTACGCGCTAAGATAGGTGTTAATTTTTCTTTGATTTTTTCAATATTCATGGAGACCTCAATAAAACGAGTGGAAATCATCATCCCACTCATGTTTAGGCCTTTATTATAACATTGATTATTCAAAATATCAATTATTCTTATCGTATTTTATGCGTTTTAGCGTTTTCAGTTACATTTCTTTTGCGAATCATTTGCAAATAGAAGCAGTCGTGATATACTGTACATGCAAATCATTCGCAAAAGGAGTTTTCACATGAAAAAGATTGCTGGGTTAATTTTTATCATTTCGCTTCTCATGCTCATATCTGCTTGTACAAATCCAAAAAAGGCTGATATTGTCACGACCATGTTTCCCCAATACGATTTTGCAAGACAAATCGTTGGCGACAAAATGACTGTCAGTTTATTGATTCCACCAGGGGCAGAAATCCATGATTATGAGGCAACAAGTCGAGATATGGTTGCCATTCAGGAATCCAAATTGTTCATTTTTACCAGTCTTGAAATTGATACATGGATCAAGGATGTCAATCAAATGATTGGAAAAAACACACTGTACCTTGATTTATCAACATCATATACTCTCGAAGAACATCATCATGAAGATGAGCACGAGCATACAACTTCGTTATCTGTCATTCTCGAAGAAGACGATCATGACCATGAAGATGAGAATGCTATTCATTTTTGGACAGATCCTACCACTGCGATTCAACTGATTGAAGCCATACTTCAAAAAATCATTGAGATTGATCCGGACAATGCTCAGTTTTACGAGGACAATGCAGAGGATTACATCCACGAAATTGAAGAACTGCATCATGACCTTGAAGCATTTCTCATGAGCGAAGCCCACGAAGACTCAACCATCTATTTCGCGGGTCATAACGCGTTGGGAGCTTTCGGTGAGCGATATCACTTGAATATTGTCAGTTTGTTCGAAGGGTTCAAACCGGATTCTGACCTGACCTCTTCTGAGTTGATTCAATTTGTGAGTCAAGTCAAAGTTGCACAGGCATATCATTTATTCATCGAAGAACTCGTTGAACCTAAAGCTGCACTTCGTATCCAAAGTGAACTGGCAAAAGAGAACTATGTCTTGACTTTGCTAGAACTTCACGGTTATCATAATATCACCAAGTCACAAATGGAGGCTGGTGTCACGTACAGAGACTTGCTTGAACAAAATTTTGAAAACATCAAACTGGCTCTGAATACACCCTTAGTATAAATGATCAACTATCAGGATGTCCATGTCAATTTTGGTAAATTCAATGTCCTACAAAACATCACCTTTTCAATCCAGAAGGGTGATTTTCTCCATATCGTCGGTCCCAATGGTAGCGGAAAAACAACCCTTGTGAAATTACTTGTCGGACTACTTCAACCGAGTTCGGGCAACATTCATGTCGAGCATGTCCAAATGGGATATTTGCCACAGAAGTTGCTCACGAAAGTCAATCTGCCCATGACCGTGAGAGAAGTCATCTATAGTGGTTTTGCCCATCAGAAATTAAAACCTTCTCAAGCAGAGTGCGAACTCATCAAATCATGGTTGGAACGTATGGAAATACCTCAACTGTTCAATGAGAGCATGGCTTACCTATCTGGTGGTCAGCAACAACGTGTTTTCATCATCAGAGCGCTCATTGCCAATCCAGAGTTGCTCATTTTGGATGAACCCACATCAGCGCTCGATCCATCTTTTAGAGAAAAGTTTTATGAATTGCTTTACCGCTTGCAACAAGACCAGAACATGACCATCATTCACGTGACACATGACTTAACCGATGCGGTCAAAGACGATTGCAAGGTCATGTATGTCGACCAAAAGATCAAGTTTTTCGGTACTTATCATGAATTTCAACATTTTGAACACGGAGGTCACCATCATGGCTGATTTTCTCCAATACTCGTTCATCCAAAATGCCATCTTGATTGGTGTCGCCTTGGCACTTTCGGCAGCGCTTCTTTCACCATTTCTCGTACTCAATCAGCAGGCAATGATTGCTGACGGACTTGCTCACGTGAGTTTTGCAGGTGTCATCTTAGGTGTTCTCTTATCCAATGAAGCACTCTTTATCGCCATACCCTTTGTCATGCTTGCCTCATTACTCATCAAATACTTATCGACGACAAAAACAATCAATGGGGATGCAGCTATCGGACTGGTCTCAGCAGTATCGTTTGCGATCGGTTTGATTCTCGTCAAAAAAGGACAAGGATTTTCCATATCGGTCGAATCCATGTTGGTTGGCAATATCTTCACTGCGACACAAACAGATTTGATCTTGTCGATGGTTGTAACCGTTTTGATTGCTGCATTCATCATTATGTTCTATAGAAAACTTTTCTTGATGACTTATGATTTGAATTATGCTAAATTTTCAAAGATCAGAGTCCAACTGCTCGGTTATTTGCTTGCAGCACTGACAGCTTTCTTCATTGTGATTGGCGTGAGAACGATTGGCACATTGCTCATTTCAGCTTTGGTTGTCTTTCCATCCATCATTTCAAGTCAATGGACCAAGAGTTTCAAGAATACACTGGTCTTGGGTGTTGTCTCTTCACTGATCATTGTCTTATTAGGTATCTTCATTGCACACCCTTTGGAAATCCCTGTAGGATCAACGATTGTTGTCCTTTATGCCATCGTCTTATTGATGTCGATTGTCATTAAACCCTTGTGGAGGAAATAACGATGAGAATGACCAAACAAAGAAAAGAAATATTGAATTTGCTATCCAAGACGCATCAACCCAAGAGTGCGGAGATGATTCATGCTGAACTT
>DITG01000096.1 GCA_002422045.1 Acholeplasmataceae bacterium UBA6190 | reverse complement strand
ATTTCATATGATGATGCCAGAGACATTTATGTCGATGAACAAGGCATCATTTATGCAGCGATGCAAAATGGTACCATCTTCATCTATACACCGGATGGTGACTTCATTTTCAATTTCGGATCATCGAATCAGGTCTCAGGTCAACTGAACGTCGATATTTCAGGTCTCTTCTCGAAACTTGCATCGGTCGCAGTCGATTCCAAAGGTAACATTTGGGCGCTTGATGACTCGAAGAATTTCTTGCAATCCTTTGTCCCAACCGATTATGCCAACAAGATTTATCAAGCCCTAGATCTTTACAATTCTCGTCAGTATGGCGAAGCGATTGTAGTCTGGGATGAAGTCTTGAAACTCAACCAAATGTCGGTTATTGCACATGACAACATCGCCAAAAGCTATCTACAACAAGAAAAATACGAAGATGCGATGCATCACTTCGAACTTGCAGGTAATCGAGTCGGTTATTCTGATGCCTATTGGGAAGTCAGAAATGTCGGCATTCAATCGGCATTGGGTGCGGTCATCATCTTGCTTGTCGTTTATGTCGTACTCTCCAAGGCACTCGCCTTTGTCGACCATAAGACAGGAAAAATAACGTTATGGACGCAACCGATCAGAAGATTCTTCGATATTCCGATCGTCAGAGATTTATTCTATATCTTTAGAGTGATGAGACATCCCGTTGACAGTTTCTATGAACTCAAAAAAGGTCATCGTGGCACCATGAAGTCGACGATCATTCTCTATATCCTGCTGTTTGCCTTATATTTGAATTACAGCGTCAACAAGGGATTTATTTACCAGTTCGTCGCCGCTGAAGACATGGATTTGTCTTCCATCGTGCTTGGATTCTTCGCCATTACCGGTGTGATGATCATCAGTAACTATCTCGATACCTCAATCAATGACGGTATCGGCGGTCCCAAACAGATTTTCAAGATGTTCATCTATTCCACAGGTCCGCTCATGGTCGCACTCTTTTCCACAACACTCTTGTCATTTGTGCTGACCTACAATGAAACATTCTTCCTCACCTTCATCATGGGAGGTGGCATGCTCTGGACATTCGTCAATCTCTTCTTAGGTATCATTGAAACGCATGATTATTCAGCCAGACAAACCGTGAAGAGTATTCTGATGACCATCCTGTTCAGTTTGATTTTCGCAGTCGTCATCATCATCATTGTCATGATGTGGGAACAACTCTATCAGTTCATAGAAGCCATCTTCAAGGAGGTCATTCGAAATGTTACTCAATAAGAAGAAATTCATGATCTTCCTGATCATCTTCCTGTCATCGATGACACTCGATGCAGCCTATGTTGAATCCTCCAAAGATACCAAATTACCACCAGATTCAGTCACCTATGTCATTCAAGAACCGACAGACATGCAATTTTTGAAGGCTGTTGGTCCTTTCAAGTATTATTTCAGAGATTCAAGAGATGTATTCGCGATCTTCGATACCCGTAACGGATACACATGGAAGACAGGTCTTGATATCGAATTTGATACCAAGATCAGAGATAATTGCGATGCACTTTTGGAACGTACCGATCCAGTTGCAACCGAGGCAGAGATTCTAGCAACATGCGTGCCTTTGGAAGACCGCATGAATACACTCTATGAAGGTATCGGTAACTCACTGTTGTCCATGGAATATTATGATTCCTCACTGGGCATCAAAACCATTTCCTCAGCATCTGAAAGTGCTGTCAGATCCACACTCGTGATGGTCAATAACGATGATACCCATTATCGTCTCGATGTGACCTTTGATGTGATCGATGTCATGGTTTCTGTTCATATCTATCTCACCTCAAGTGGTTTGGAATATGAAATCAGAGATGATGAAATCAATGGCAATGACACGAACAAGATTGCAGCATTCATCTTTAGCCCATTCTTAGGCGCTTCCGGTGGACAACAACTCATCTTTGACATGGCTGCTATGGATTATCCACGTGCAACAGCCGCGGTGGCCAAACCCAGAATTCCTGGCTATATTTTCTTGCCTGATGGCAGTGGCGCTTTGATGAGATTCCAAGACAATACGACATCACTATCGACTTATATTGGCGATGTCTATGGTGCTGACATGTCAAGCGGTACCTACCATTACCGTTATCAAAATCCATATGTTCCGATGAAAGATCCCTCCATGCCAGTCTTTGGCCTCGCTCATGGCAATCGCCAAGCGGCATTCGTCGCTTACGCGACATCGGGTGCTGAATACATGGAAATCATCGGTTCTCCGCACAACAACAGAACACCTTATAATTATGTGTATTCACGTTTTACCTACAATTCACTCTATCAGCAAATCTACAATCAATCTGGCGCGGGCTATCCGACGCTATATGAAGAACGCAATCATTTCGATGTGCGTCTCAAATATGATTTCCTGCAAGGCGATGGCACCACAGATGATTATCCTGCCGACTATGTTGGCATGGCTAAAAAATACCGTGATCATCTGATTGAGTATGGTATCTTAAACAACAATCTGATTGCATCTGAAAAGATGCCGATTCGTCTTGACTTTATCATGTCAGATGCGATGAATAACTTGATTGGTACCCGAGATGTCGTGGTCACCACCATTGATCAAGTCAAAGAGATTCTCACCAAATTACATGGTGATGGTATCGAAAACATCAATTCAGGTCTCTATGGTTATCAAAAAGGTGGTATCACCCTTGGTGACAAAGATCGTCCCGACTGGATCGGATCGATTGGTACCAAACGAGATTTCGAACGTGTCATTGGTGATTTGAATGACTTAGGCATTGATGTTTCTCTTGCACTCGATTATGTCACCATCTATGAAGAACAGATGAGTTTACTTGGCAATGCAGCGAAGCACTTGAACGGATGGTACATCCGTGAACACATGTTCAGAGAAGTCGGTCCTGTCGAAGATATGTATTTTGCACGTCCGACACTTGTTGCAAGCTGGATGAAATCACATGAAAAGCGTGTGAGAAGTCTTGGCATGCAAAGCTTGACGTATGCTGGCATGACCAATCAGCTCTATGGCGATTACGGCAGAAGTGAAATCAACATCGAAGGTGTGATCGATCTGTATCAGAACACGTTGGGAGACATCAGCGAATCGTATGCCATCAACGCAGTGAATCCGAATCAATACCTATGGGCAAGTGTATCCAGATATTTGCAGTCTCCGATGTTTACCTCACAATATCTGATTCAAACCGATACGGTACCTTTCTTGCAAATCGTCTTGTCAGGTTCCATGGAAGTCTATGCAACCTATGCAAACTTCAGCTTCTACACCGAAACTGATATTTTACGCATGATTGACTACAACGTCTATCCATCGTTCATTTTGACACATGACCCATCTTATGAACTGATTTCCACGAACTCATCCAATTTCTACTCCACAGAGTTTGATTTGTATGAGGACTTGATTCATCACATGTACAGACGGATGAACAGTGCTTATGAATCTGTGCTCGGTAGCCAATGGATCGATCGAATCGTGGTTGCTCCTGGGGTCATCGTGAATCGGTATGCCAATGGCGTTGAGATTGTCATCAATTATACAGACGACATTCAAACCTATGGTGGACGCACAGTCAGTCCATTGAACTATAGAGTCTTGGACTAAGGAGGACATGATGAAAAGAAAACGTCAGAAATCAGTGTTCTCGAAAAACACCAATTTGAATGCTTATTTGTTCTTGTTGCCATGGCTCATCGGGTTCGTCATTTTTGTGGCTTATCCATTCCTTTACACCATGTTTTTGTCCTTGAACTCTGTGGTCAGAAACATCACCGGGTGGGCGAATACTTACATTGGACTCACCAATTTCGAAGTTCTGTTTTTCAGAAATACGGTGTTCAATCCTTTAATCATCGATTTCATCGTGGTTGAGCTCACTTATGTGCCAGCCATCATCGTTTTGGCATTCATCTTGTCGATGTTGCTCAACACGAACATCAAATTCCGTGCCGGATTCAGAATGATCTATTTCTTCCCGGTCGTTGTTTTGTCGGGTCCGGTCATGACACAGCTCATCAGTGCCGATTCGACATCGACTATTGATGTCACAGAGATCATCATCTTCCGTATGATTGAAAACTATTCGCCGTTTTTGGCAGATATGCTTGCCAGTATTTTCAATAACTTCACACTCATATTATGGTTTACCGGTATTCCGATCATCTTGTTCATGAACGGCTTGCAGAAAATCAACACACAGATGTTTGAAGCAGCTCAGATCGATGGCGCAAACTCATGGCAGATCCTCTGGAAGATCACGATTCCCAACATCAAGTCCACAGCACTTGTCGTTGCCATCTTTTCAGTTGTCCAGATCGCGATTTTTGAAGTCAATCCGATCTATCAGTTCGTCGTCAACACCATTCGTGACAACTACGCATCCGGACTCGGATTTGCAGCAGCTGTTGTCTTGGTGTACTCATTCATCGTCTTGATCTTTGTTGGCATCGCATTCTTCTTGCTCAAAGAAAGAGATCATGAAATCTATGAAGAATCACTCCGTGAGCGTCAGAAACGCAACCTTGAAAAGATGCAGAAGATGCAAAAACGTCAAAACGAAGAAACATTCAAAGACGGTATGAAACGGATATGGCATCAAACGAAAACCATCTTCAAGAAGAAGGAGGTAGCACCCCATGACAGCGAAACTTGATCTCAAAAAATTAAAGAAAAAGCTGATGGGTCATAGTGCGACCCAAGGTTGGATTGGTAAGGCAATCGTTTATGCACTCTTGATCGGTGTCAGCTACATTTTCTTATATCCCTTACTGAAGATGATTTCGATGTCCTTCCTAACTCAAGTTGACTTGGTCAACCCTGAAGTCAGTTGGATTCCGACACAACTCAATCTGACCAACTATGTGGTTGCCAATCGTGTCTTAGGATTACTTCCCCCATCCTTGGCAAACTTTGCCGAAGCGCCTTTCCAAGCCATTTTAGGCATTTTCAGAAACGGTGGTAACTTATGGAGATCGCTGAAGAATATCACGTTCCTAGCGGTGATTCAGACCGTGATTGCATCACTGACTGGTTTTGCATTTGCACGCTATAACTTCAAATTCAAGAAGTTTTGGTTTGTGATGGTCTTGCTTTCCTTCGTCATTCCTCTACCCATGGTGACCATACCGCGCATCATGATCATTTCAAGACTGCAGGATACGATTTGGGTACCTTTCTTTAACTCCATACGGGGCACTTTCTTGGAAGGTATGCTCAAACCAACACTGTTCCAGACACTCATGCCACAATCGACATTCACACTGTTTGGACAGGGGATCAACTCAGCCATTCTCATCTTGATCTTTTATAACTTTTTCAAAATGATTCCAATTTCCTTGGATGAAGCCGCACGTATTGACGGCGCTTCTTCAACACAAGTGTTCTGGCATATTTACGTCAAACTGGTTGTGCCGATCATCATCACGGTCTTCCTGTTTTCATTTGTCTGGAATTGGAACGATATTTATTCAGCAACCATGTATTACAGTGCGAACAATCCGTTGATTGTCATGAGACTGTCTCAGTTTGATTCTCAGTTCTCCAATCTGGCAGGAGCAATTCCCGGACAGGCAGGAGAAGCAAGAATCAACGAAGCCTACAAGATGGCTGCGACATTTGTTTCCATGATTCCGCTCTTCATCATTTATCTGGTCGCTCAAAAGAAATTCATCGAAGGTATTGAACGTACCGGTATGACAGGAGAATAACATGAAAAAATTTTGGATTTTACTCACACTACTCTTTTTCTCAGGGGTTCTCTTGGGTTGCGAAACCCAGGAACCCACTGAGGAACCCATCAAGACAGATTACTCGCTTTGCAAAGGTGCGGGTTATGTTTATGATATCGAAGACATCAATGACTATGAACTGGTCTGGTCAGACGAGTTTGAAGTTGACGGAGCACTAGATAGCACCAAATGGGGCTATGACGTCGGTGGCGGTGGTTGGGGCAATAATGAATTGCAGTATTACACCACAGGTGCATCCAATGCTTGGAATGAAAATGGACGTATGGTCATTGAAGCCAGAGTTCAGGCACTCGGTGGCAGAAATTATACCTCAGCACGTGTCATTTCTAAAAACAAGGGTGACTGGAAATATGGTAAAATCGAAGTCAGCGCGAAACTACCGGAAGGTGTCGGCACATGGCCAGCGATTTGGATGTTACCGACTGACTGGAGATATGGCAATTGGCCAAATTCTGGTGAAATTGACATCATGGAACAC
>DITG01000074.1 GCA_002422045.1 Acholeplasmataceae bacterium UBA6190 | reverse complement strand
ACTGGGATGTCGAAGCGAAAACAGCGTTATCCAATATCGAAGTCGATCACGTTGAAACCCAAGGAAAACTTTATTACTTCAAGTACCCCTTTGTCGATCAAACGGGACATCTCATCATCGCAACCACACGTCCTGAAACCATGTTTGCCGACCAAGCACTCATGGTCCATCCTGACGATACTCGTTATCAGGCATTTGTCGGGAAAAAGGTTTTTATTCCTGGGACTCAAGTCCAGATTCCAGTCATCAATGACAGTTATGTCGATCAGAGTTTCGGAACTGGCGTTGTCAAAGTCACACCAGCCCATGACCCGAATGACTTCGAAGTCGCCAAACGTCATCATCTGGCCATGCCGCTTTGCATGAATGACGATGGCACCATGAATGAACTCGCATTCCAATATGAAGGCATGGAACGGTTTTCTTGTAGAGAGGCTTTAATCAGAAACTTGAAAACCTTGGATTTTGTTCATAAGATCGAAGATTATACCAACAATATCGGTTATTCAGAACGTACTGGTGTTGTCGTTGAACCGAGACTTTCCTTGCAGTGGTTTGTCAGCATGGAAAAACTTGCAGAAAGAACACTCAATGATTCAAAAACAGAATTTGTCCCTAACCGGTTCAAGAAAACATTCGTCAACTGGATGACAGATATCCAAGACTGGTGTATTTCAAGACAACTCTGGTGGGGTCACCGCATTCCTGCTTGGTATTTAGGCGATCAGGTGAAAGTACAAGTCGAATGTCCTGGTGAAGGCTGGACTCAGGATGAAGATGTCCTTGACACATGGTTTTCTTCAGCATTATGGCCTTTTTCAACACTCGGATGGCCCAAGATCACTGAAGATTTCAAACATTTCTATCCCACCGATGTTCTTGTGACCGGTTATGACATCATCTTTTTCTGGGTTGCGCGCATGATCTTCCAAGGACTTGAATTCACAGGCGTTGATCCCTTTAAGCAAGTCTTGATTCATGGCTTGATCCGAGACAAAGAAGGCAGAAAAATGTCGAAATCAATCGGTAACGGCGTCGATCCGATGGATGTGATTGCAAAATATGGTGTCGATGCCTTAAGATATTTCCTATCAACCAATTCCGCACCCGGTGCGGATCTTAGATACGAAGAAGAGAAAGTGGAATCCTCATGGAATTTCATCAACAAGCTTTGGAATATTACAAGATTCATCACGATGAATATTGATGATTTTTCAACCACCTTCGATAGTCATCTCACCTTAATCGATCAGTACATAATCAGCCGACTGCATCAAGTCATTATTGAAGCGGATTATAACTATGAGAAATTCGAGTTTGGCGAAGCATCACGTACGCTTTACAACTTCATCTGGGATGAATTTGCAAGCTGGTATGTCGAATTTGCCAAAATCTCTTTGAATGATCCTGCTTTAAGAAAGAATACGCAAGGTGTTCTACTTTATGTCTTAAAGGCAGTACTCAAGATGATGCATCCTTTCATTCCGTTTGTTACGGAAAAATTATTCCTTGAAATATCGGATGAACCTTCGATCATGATTTCATCATGGCCAGAGGCAGGTTTCATTGATTTACAAGCGATTGATCACATGAAAGAAGTCATGGATGCCATCGTGAGAGTCAGAAATCTGCGCAGTGAAAATAACGTCTTGCCATCGAAACCGCTTGATTTCCATCTGGTCATCGAAGATCAGGCATGGCTTTCCGTGATTGAAACCCAAGCCCCTTATTTCAAGAAGTTTTTGAATGCGGAGACACTGGTGATCGAATCCGTTTTATCAACAACCGATGAAGCGATATTACTCGTCGGATCGAAGATTTTAACTTACGTTTTGAAAAAGGGCATCATTGATCCTGAAAAGGAAAAAGAAGCACTCAACAGAAACAAGACTCAGCTCGAATTAGAAATCAAGCGCAGTGAAGCACTGCTCAACAATCAAGCTTTCATTGCTAAGGCACCGGAAGCAAAACTGAATCAGGAAAAGGAAAAATATCAGTCATATCTCAAACAATATGACATTGTGGTGGAAAAACTCAAATCTTATGTTTAATCACATTCATGACGCGATCCATTGGATCGAAGTTCAAGTCAAATTCAAAGTCAAAACGGATCTCATTCGCATGAGAACCGCCTATCAGATGCTTGACATCGATTTATCTGATGTCAAAAAGATCCATGTCGCAGGCACCAATGGGAAAGGCTCGGTCTCGAGTTATCTTTCTCATGTCCTACTCGAAGCTGGTTATCGTGTTGGAACCTTTACCTCACCGTATCTGGTCAGATTCAACGAACGAATCAGATATCAGATGAAAGAAATTCCTGATGATGTGCTTTTGGAACTGGTGAATAGAATCTATTCATTCAATCTGGAATTCGAAAAATCCTACGGGGAAAATCTCTCGTTTTTTGAACTCTTAACCTTGATGAGTTTGCTTTATTTCAAGCAATTTGGCTGTGATGTGATCGTGATGGAGGTTGGATTAGGTGGGTTACTCGATGCAACTAACATCTTGAACTATGATCTTTCCCTGATTGTCTCGATTGGTATGGATCATATGAAGCAGTTAGGGAATACCCTAGAATCGATTGCTTTCAACAAGTTGGGCATCTTAAAACCTGGAAATCACTTGATCACGACCGTCTCTTCTGATTTGCATGACTATTTCAAGGATTACGTGAAGAAAGTCCCTGCCACGATCGATATCATCACCAAAGATATTGTTGCGGTCAAAAGTGATCTGCCACTGATCTACCAGATCAATGATGTGAAAATCGAGTTGTCGCTTCTAGGATCTTACCAGATTGACAATTCTCTCCTGGCCTATTCCGCCATTCGATATTTATTCCCTTCGATTGCCACCGAAACCATTCAAAAAGGTCTCAAAAAGACCACATGGCTGGGCAGAATGGAAGAAATCGATCATCATGTCTATATCGATGGCGCACACAACACGCATGCGATCACTGCTTTAATCGAAACTGCAAAAACCACATTCAAAGATCAACCCATCTGGGTGTTATTTTCAGCGTTGGGAGATAAAGATATCCCAGGCATGCTCAAGATGATATCCGGATTTGCTGAAAAAGTGGTGGTCACCTCATTTCATGATCCCCGTTTCATTGACTTAAAACCCATTGCAATAAGTTATGATTACATTGAAAATCCCTTCAATGCCATCTGGAAGATGAGAAGACATATGAGTGAAAACACGATTTTAATCATCACGGGATCACTTCATTTCATTGGTTACATCAAGTCCAATTTCAAAAAAACATGTGATTGAGTATTTCTCTATTGCATTAGCATGATAAAGTGTGTATAATCATAAGTAAATTCAATGATTGAGAAAAGTACCTTGAACAACGTCCTGACAAGCGAGCTCTTAACGGTGGAAGAAGAGCATGTGACATTTCAAGCGAATGGCCTCATGAGAAGCCGGGTGAAGAAAGTAGCCTTGGACGGAAGTTCCCGTTATCGGACAAAAATATGAAAGTCTTCGATGATGGAGTATTTTGACAAAGGAGAAATTTTTATTTCTCGAACTTGGGTGGCACCACGAGCGATTCGTCCCAAAAGACAATCGCTTTTTTTGTTATCTTAAGTTCTTTCAAATCTCCCATGAGACGGAAAGGTAAACATCATGGAGTTTGGCAAGTTTGGGGGACAATTTGTCCCAGGACCGATCTTAAAGGCGGTCAAAGAAGTTGAAGAGGCTTATGACAAGTATAAGCATGATCCAGAATTCATCGCTGAGTTCAAGCATCTCTTGAACACGTATGCGAATCGTCCATCGCTTTTGTATGAAGCAAAGAACATGACAAAAGACTTGGGCGGCGCACGTATTTTCTTGAAGCGAGAAGATTTGAATCACACAGGCGCACACAAAATCAACAATGTGCTCGGTCACTCACTCCTTGCCAAACGGATGGGCAAGAAGAAACTGATTGCTGAAACGGGTGCAGGACAGCATGGGGTCGCAACCGCGACGGCTGCAGCCCTCCTTGGAATGGATTGCGAAATTCATATGGGCGCTGTCGATGTCATCAAGCAAAGCTTGAATGTGTACCGCATGGAGCTCTTAGGTGCGAAGGTCGTTGCTGTTGATTTTGGACTGAAAACACTCAAAGAAGCGGTTGATAGTGCACTGATGACATGGAGTCAGGAGTTAGAAGATACCTTTTACCTGATTGGTTCCGCTGTCGGTCCTCATCCCTATCCCACGATGGTCAGAGATTTTCAACGCATCATTGGCGATGAAATCAGATCTGAACTCTTGGAAAAAGAAGGCAGACTGCCTGATGTCGTCATGGCATGTATCGGAGGAGGATCGAATGCGATTGGTGCGTTTTACGCATTCATCGGCGATCCATCCGTGAGACTCATCGCATCAGAAGCTGGAGGCAGAGGACTCCAAACCAAAGATCATGCAGCAACCAT
>DITG01000044.1 GCA_002422045.1 Acholeplasmataceae bacterium UBA6190 | reverse complement strand
CTCCATGAAATGTAGCAAGGTGCTTCATAGCCTGGAACAAGTCTCTTATAGGAGTTCACGATGGGGTTTGTGACAAGCGCGAATTCCTGAGCATGTTTCATCACGCCTGCAATGAAACGAAGCGCTGTCTGTGATAGTTGATTTTCAGTGTTTGGGTCATAGAAAAGGTTATTACCGGATGCATCGGATAATGACACATTGGAATGCATCCCTGAACCATTGATTCCTTGAATGGGTTTAGGCATGAAGGTTGCATGATAACCATGGCGTCTTGCAACGTTCTTGACTAAGACTTTGAAGGTCTGGATGTTGTCACAAGCTTCTAATGCGTTATCAAAATGGAAATTGATTTCGTGTTGTCCGAATGCCACTTCATGATGAGAAACTTCCATTTCAAATCCCATCTTTTCAAGTTCTAAAACGATATCACGTCTGACGTCTTCTGAACCATCAATAGGGGATAGATCGAAATACCCACCACGATCAGAGAATTCCATTGTTGGATGTCCATCTTTATCTAACTTGAATAAGAAAAATTCTGGTTCAACACCAACATTAAACTTATCATAGCCATAATCCTTAAGATGTGCAAGATTACGTTTTAAGATATATCTTGGATCGCCTTCATAGGGGACATGTTTCGTCGTATACACATCACAAATCAAACGGGCAACTTTACCGCTTGGTAAGTTTTCCCATTCTAAAATAAGCCAGGTCGATAAATCTGGGTAAAGATACATGTCCGCTTCATCGATTCTCACAAATCCTTGAATCGATGATCCGTCAAACATGACTTCATTCGATAATGCTTTTTCCAGATTGGTGACTGGAATTTCAACGTTTTTAACCGTGCCAATCATGTCAGTGAATTGTAGTCTGACATACTTAACATCGTTTTCCTTAGCAAGTTTTAAAATATCTGAGCGTGTATATTTTTTCATAGAAATACCCCTTTTCAAATCAAATTTTACATAGTATAAGTAAAAATGTCAATAGAAAAACAATTCTATCGACAAATTTTACATAATATTCATTATTTATCTTCTTTTGGCTTAATAAAATGCTTTGCGTAATCTTCTTTATTGATCTGTTTGTTTCGTGCAATCGCAAGTGCTCCCTTGGGAATATCTTGGGTCACAGTTGATCCTGCAGCAATGAAGACGCCATCACCAACATTGATTGGGGCAATCAGATTGACGTTACATCCGACAAAGACATCATCTCCAACAACAGTTTGATGTTTTTTGACACCATCATAATTCACAGTGACTGAACCACATCCGAAGTTGACATTCTTGCCGATGGTCGCATCTCCCAAATAGATGAGATGAGCAGCTTTAGTGTTTTCACCGGTGGTTGATTTTTTGACTTCAACAAAGTTACCTATTCTGTTGTGTGCACCAATCACGGCATGATTTCTGATGTGAGCAAAGGGTCCGACAGTTGTATGTTGTCCAACGATTGAATCCAAGACGATGCTATGTCTGATTTCAGCATGTTCATGGATGATGGAGTCAACGATTTCACTATTTGGTCCAACAATAGCATTTTTCTTGATGATGGTATTCCCTGAGATGGTGGTATTGGGATAAATCCAAACGCCTTCTTCGATCGTGACGTTATGTCCGATCGTGACTGTTTCAGGATTCACGATTGAGACACCTGCAAGCATATGACCTTTATTGATTGAATCTCTTAAAAACTTTTCAGCGATCGAGATTCCGTATAGGTCATTGATGCCCATCGTGATCATTGGATTTCTAACAATAAAGGTATTGACCTTATGGTTTTGATGCATGAGGGCAACGATATCGGTTAAGTAGTACTCACCTTTACGGTCATTTCTCTTGATTTTCTTGACATATTCAAATAATAGTTTGTTATTGACGACATATACCGATGAATTGACTTCTTTGATGAGTTTCTGGAACTCGTTACAGTCATTTTCTTCAACGATTCTGGTGACTGCACCATATTCATCACGAACGATTCTGCCATATCCTTTCGGATAGTCCATCATCATGGTGACAACAGTTAAGTCGTTACCCATTTCTTGATGGCTTCTTAAGATTTTATCCATAACAGGATATTCCATGAGTGGCATATCGCCTGGGAGAATGAAGGTAATCCCTTCCTTATCTTGAAGTTGTTCAGCTGCAGATAAGACTGCATGACCTGTTCCAAGTTGTTCAGCCTGATAGGCATACGTGACTTTGTCACCTAAGATTTCTTCAAGGACTTCTCTTTTGTGTCCGACAATGACAACCGTTTCATCGATTGCACTTTTTTGAATGTTTTCGATGATATAGGAAATCATGGGTTTCTTGAGTATAGGAAACGCACACTTGGGTAATTCAGTTCTCATTCTTGTTCCCTTGCCAGCAGCAAGGATCAATGCATATTTTTTCATAGGTTTTCTCCCTCCTTTTGGATAAATGATACCAGTTCATGGGTGAGATGTTCGACTAAACTTGAATCTTTGTGGCTGATGGTCACACGGATCAGATTTTCAGTACCGCTTGCACGGACCAAGAGTAGTGCATGTGAACCTAATTTATCTTGAATGGCTTTGATTTTATCAATCACTGTATGTTTTTTTAAGACTTCTTTGTTGATGCCTTTGATGTTCGTGAGTTTTAAGGGATAAAGTGAAACACCGGATGCGAGTTCATCTAAAGTTGAACTCTTTTCTTCAAGAATCTTGAGTAGATACAAGGCAACGAGTAATCCGTCTCCTGTATGTAAGAGATGTGTTAAGATGACGTGCCCAGATGATTCACCACCGATGGTATAGCCATTGGTGTAGAGTTCATGGAAAACATATTTGTCACCAACATCAGTCAAGACATACTTGATGCCTTTATCATCTAATGCTTTCAAAATACCAGGATTGCTCATTTTGGTTAAAACGATAGTGTCTTTGTTTAAGAGATACTTGGATTTTAAGTACTTGGCAATCATATAGATGATGAGATCACCATCGTAGACTCTACCTCTGCTATCCAAGAGAATGATTCGATCTCCATCGCCATCAAAACTGAAGGCAATATCGAGATTCTTCTTTCTGATCAATTCAATGATGGGTTCTAAATGTGTTGAACCACAATTCAAATTGATATTCTTACCATTTGGACTTGCAGAAATTTGAGTGGCTTCAGTATTCACACGATTGAAGATCTCTTTGGCGATCAGATAGTTCGCACCATTAGCGCTATCGTAACCGATTTTGAGCTTGGATGGGCGAAGATTGAGCCCATCATAGATCTTGATGTATTCATCATGGATATCTTGACTCATGATGAGTTTGCCAAAGGGTTGATAAGAAACTGATCCGTGATCGATAAAATCTTCAAGCTTTATTTCATCTGCTTCAACTGTCTTATAACCTTTATTGAACACTTTAATCCCATTGTCCATGAATGGATTATGAGATGCAGTGATCATGATGCCAATCATGGATTTAAGTTTTGAATAATAAGCAACCATCGGTGTTGAGACAACACCTGCAAAGATCACATCAATACCGTTTGCCATCAAGCCATTTGCGATACTATAAGCAAGCATCGGTGATGATTCTCTAGTATCCATCCCAATCACGACTTCTTGAGGATGATAGACATGTGAGATTGCTTGACCGACACGAAATGCTAAATCAGAAGTGAGGGTGTCGAATGCGACACCACGAATCCCGTCTGTACCAAAGTATTTTCCCATGATTTTTTCTACTCCACAGTAACACTTTTCGCGAGATTCCTAGGTTTATCAATATCGTACGAACGTTCAAGTGCGGCATAATAAGCGATGAGTTGTGTAGGAACGACCATGACAAGAGGGGTGAGGAGTGGATGAACGTTGTCCAAGACGACTTCATCCCCTTCCTGTTTGCATGATTCCATGACAATCCTGAAAGTCTTCGAACCTCTAGCTTGTACTTCTTTGAGGTTTGATCGAGTATTACCAC
>DITG01000034.1 GCA_002422045.1 Acholeplasmataceae bacterium UBA6190 | reverse complement strand
TTACTTTGTTGTCTACGCGATTGTCTCGATGGGACAATACATGCAGGAAGAACGTAAAAAAGAACTCATCAAAAGACGTCAGGTGCAAGGGGATTTTTCACACATCGTTGGCGATTTGTTCTCAGTCGTTTTCTCGAGTTCTTATACACTGATGGACAGAAGACATGCGACTCAAGTGCAACTGATGAGTCAGAAACTCGCAGACAATTACGGATTATCCGCATCCAAAATGAAAGAGATGAATGCGTATGCCCTCATCCATCTGCAATATCAGGAAATCAAGAATTTGCTCAATGACATGAACACATTTGATGAAAAGACATATGATGTCTTGAAAGAGAAGACGGAACTCGGATCTAAGATTGCCAAACGGATGCAGCTTGCTCAAAAGTGTGAAGATATCGCCAGAGCACACATCGAAGATACAGCCAATGAAAAGTTTTTGAAAGACATGCTCTTGATTCAGCCTGAGATCGAAGCACAGATCATTTTGCTTGCTGACTTATACATCACCATGCGAGGTCCGAAATCATACAAGAGACCGATGGCGCATTCTCTGGTTTTGAAGAGTTTCCAATCGGAACTTGCCAATTATTTCGATTATGACTTAAAGGAAAGATTTTTAAAGTTTCATGATGAATTTGCAGAAATGTATAACAACTTCTAAAGCATTGTTTGGAATCTGAAAATCAAGATACAACGCTTGACAAATCGTATCCTTTCGTGTATCCTAAATGAGCAATTGAATCAAAAAATAAACAATAAGATAACTTATTCAGAGCTACCGAGGCTAGTGACCGACGACGTAGCAGCAACCTATTCGATTAGGTGCTCAGTACGAGGGGTATAGACCCATCAATAAGGAAAACCATAGAGGCATTTTCCTTGGGAAGTGCTTTTTTTAATGAAAGGAAAAAGAACATGAGAAGATTATTCAGCAGTGAATCAGTCACCGAAGGTCATCCAGACAAAGTCGCTGATCTGATTTCAGACGCAATTCTTGATGCAGTCTTGAGTCAGGATCCGAATGGCAGAGTTGCTTGCGAAACAGCAGTAACGACTGATTACGCACTCCTTTTTGGAGAAATCACCGCGAATGCGACCATTGATTTTGATGCAGTCGTTAGAGGTGTTGTCCGAGACATCGGATACAACAAGAAAGAGTATGGTTATAATGCCGATGATGTCGTCGTCGATGTCAGAATCAAACCTCAGTCACCAGATATCGCACAAGGTGTCGATGCCAGTGAAACCAAAGAGCAAGGGGCAGGTGATCAGGGCCTGATGTTTGGCTATGCAACCAACGAGACAAACACACTCATGCCACTTCCGATTTACCTTGCGCACCGTTTGGCAGAGCGCTTGACCTATGTCAGAAAAAACAATATCGTTTTAGGACTGAGACCAGACGGTAAAACGCAAGTAACGGTTGAGTATGATGAACTCAACAAACCGGTGTCCATTCACACGGTTGTGCTATCGACGCAACATGATCCTTCTTGGGAACAAGAAGACTTGAAGACTGCGATGATGGATCATGTCATCAAGCCGGTTTTGAAGCCTTACGATACTTCAAGTACCATCTATCAAATCAACCCGACGGGACGTTTTGTCATTGGAGGTCCACATGGCGATGCGGGTCTGACTGGCAGAAAAATCATCGTGGACACTTACGGCGGATATGCAAGACATGGCGGTGGCGCATTCTCAGGCAAAGATGCATCGAAAGTCGACCGAAGTGCTGCTTACATGGCGAGATACATCGCTAAAAATATCGTTGCTTCAGGCGTTGCAGACCAGTGTGAGATTCAAATCGCCTATGCGATTGGGGTTGCAAAACCAGTATCCGTTTGGATCAATACCTATGGTAGCGAGAAAGTATCCATAGAAAAAATCTATCAGGCCGTTGATACTCATTTTGATTTGAGACCGTCAGCCATCATCAAGACCTTGGACTTGAAACGACCCATTTTCAAAAAATCGGCAGCCTATGGTCATTTTGGTAGAGAAGATGAATCTTTCACTTGGGAAAAGACCGATAAAATTGCTATTTTCCGTAATTTATTATAAAATGATAATCAAGAATATGTAGAAGGTGACGTATGGACAATCTGAAGCGGCTTGAAGAAAAAAGATTGAATTTGTATCAGCAATATGCGAAGCAAAATAAGATTGCGATGATTGTTTTCATTCTCGCCTTGGTTCTTGGTTTACCAGGATTTTTCACAGAACAAATTCTTCTCATTATTCTCGGCATCATCTTGTTCATCGTCTCGCTCGTCTTTTTTGGCAGAGCTCAAAAACACAGTTTGACATTCAAGTCGATTGTCAAAGCAGAAATCGTGACTGAACTCTTGAAAGAACAGTTCGATGATGTCCAGTATGAACCTAAAAATCATGTTTCCATTCCACGCATCGTGCAAACTGGCATGGTCAAAAGACCTGATCGTTACACCGGTGAAGATCTCATCATGGGATCCTACAAAGGTGTGAAGTTCGAAGTATCTGATATCGATTTGAAAGAAAGAGTCGAAACCAGAGACTCCAAAGGTAATGTGACAGTTTCCTATCAGACCTATTTCAAAGGCAGATGGTATGTGTATACCTTTGAACGTAAATTCAAGGAAGAACTCAAAATCATCGAAGGTCGCGGATTTGGTGTCAATACCAAAGGATTGGTCAAACTCGATGTTGAATCGATTGAGTTCAACAAAAAGTTTGCCATCTATGCAACCACTCAGGAGTTCGGATTTTATCTGATCACATCATCCATGATTGAAAAACTGATGGAACTTGAAAAACTCCATCGCGGATCCATTCTCTATTATTATGTAGGAAACGAATTACACATCGGTGTCAATGACAGAAGAGATTATATGGAACTCTCCATCAAGACACCGATTAACGAAGCGTCACTGAAGACCTTCATGTCAGATATTGATCTCATACCGGCAATCATCAATGAATTGCGGTTGGATAGTTCTAAATTCAAGAACACTCTTTAGAAAGGAGAGAAATGATGGGAACCTTAGGATATGTATTATTAGGTTTAGGTTTACTTGTGGTGATTGTGGTGGGGTGGTTGATCAGTACGATC
>DITG01000134.1 GCA_002422045.1 Acholeplasmataceae bacterium UBA6190 | reverse complement strand
ACCATCGATACGCGCCGCTTCGTAATTTGTGGGGCTGATGGCCATGACTGCTGCGAAATACACAATCGAACCATACCCTGCACCTTCCCAAATTCCAGAAATGATGTAGATGGATCTGAAATATTGAGGTTGGAAGAGCATGCGTGTGCCTGGTTCGATGACACCAAGCCAAGTCAACGTCTGTGCGAGAATCCCTGGAGCTTGATGGCTGTTACCGCCATAGAGCATCAAAGTAATGATCGAGGTGATGACAACTGTTGAAATGAATTTGGGCAGATAGGACAAGATTTGGACAATACTTCTGTAGACATCATTCTTGATTTCGGAAAAGAAGAGCGCTAGGATGATGGGTACTGGGAAACCGAAGATCAATCCGTACATACTGATGGCAAACGTATTTCTGAAGGCTTGCCAGAATTGTGTGGAATAATTGCCAAACACGAGTGACCTTATGGCATAAAATCCTGCAAACGGTGAATCTCCGATGCTCACGGTCAGTAGACGTTGATCCTTGAATGCAGACAGAACGCCATAAATCGGCATATATCTGAAGATGAAGAAATATAAAAGGACAGGAATGAGCATCGCATAAAGCGGCCAATCCTTCTTGATGTTATGCCAATGACGATGCCACTTGCTTTTCTCGATTTCTTCGAGGAATAGTTCGTGTTGGATGTCATCCATCGACATATGTTCTAGATCTTTGTTATAACGATTCGTCATCACTGATTTTTCCCTCTTTTTTTCTGTCCGAAATGGACTTGAGCAGGTAGGATTTCATGTCCACCATGAAGTCCTGTTGTTTTGAAGCAATGAACAAGATAACCCAGCCAAGCAAGAAATTGATTGAGTGTCTTGCAGTCAGTGTAATCCATTGAATCTCGTTTGAAATGATGTATTGCGACAATGCCTGAATGATGAATAACGTGAAGTAACCAGTGAAATAATACAGAGTTAGTAACAAGAATTCATCTTTAATCTGATTTTTCTTGACGATTCTAAACCAGATCATGGACACTGCAACTGAGATGACAGATGCTGCATAAAGCAACATCGGCAACAAATCAAAGTTTTGATACATGATGGTATACACCAGAATGGCGAGTAAGTTGATGACCATGCCTTTGATTCCCCATCTGATATAGGCAATCAACATGATCGGAATCGATAAACTCACATAAAAGAAGACAAGTGCGGATTTGCTCGCAAAATATCCTAAGATATCGACAACGAGTGCCATGACTGAAAGTACGATTAAGTCGATGGTCATGAATTTTCTGATTGTCAAACGAACAACTCCTCTCTATAATATAGGTAAGACCCTGAAGAAAGCGGTACAAACCATGATTGAACTCCTGATAAAACCAACTGATGATCTTGAAACACTGTTGAGTGGTTATCCTTTAGATTCTGAAATCCATATCCATTTTGAAGCAGGCACCTATCAGCAGAAATGTCGTTTGATGCATCATCACTTGAAACTTTATGGCTCTAGGGAAGGCATCACGAAATTCGTGAATGCAGATTACAGCTACAAGATGCATAGAGACGGTCTTTTATACAATACATTCAGAACTTATACGATGATGTTACTTGGCGATGATGTCGAACTTTACGATATCGAAATCGAAAATGCTTCTGGTTCTGGTTTCACCATCGGACAAGGTGTTGCACTCCATGTGTTGTCAAAGACTGCTCGATTTGTTCGTTGCAAACTGATTGGTCATCAGGATACGCTCTTCGTTGGGCCTTTGCCAATTGATCTTTGTGAACGCTATGACCACTTTTTACCCCTTGAAGAACGTACACCTTCACAGACACACCATCATTTTCAGGCATGCACGATTGTTGGTGATGTCGATTTCATCTTTGGCAGTGGTACTGCTTATTTTGAATCATGCCACATCATCGCCAAATCGAAAGGTTATATCGCTGCACCATCAACGGATGTTTCATTTCCGTATGGGTTGATCTTTGACCGTTCGACCATCACCAGTCTTTCCACTGAACATGACGTTTATTTGGCAAGACCTTGGCGCGATCACGGCTCAGCAATTTTTCTCAATTGTAACTTCCAAGGCAAATTTCATCCCAATCGATTCGAGCCTTGGGGAAAATCATTCATGCGTTTTTTTGAATATCCTTATGTTCATTCCAGTGTTGGTCTTCCTTTGATAAAGGAGGAGGAAGAGCGGCTAAAACAGTATCTGTCATTACATTTTAACCGCTAATCCCAGAATGAATCAGAACTTGAAATAGTGTTTGGCATTGCCATAGGCAATGTTTTGAACCAGTTGTCCAAGCAATGCTTCGTCATCAGGATAGAGACCTTGGTTCACTTCTTCTGCAATCAGATTGCACAATAGTCTTCTGAAATACTCATGTCTTGGATAGGATAGAAAGGATCTGGAATCGGTGAGCATACCAACAAATCGAGCAAGCAGTCCGTTATTCGCGAGTGCTTTGATTTGCTTGGTCATACCGTCAATGGTATCTAGGAACCACCATGCGGACCCAAACTGAATCTTGCCAGGAATGCCTCCACCTTGGAAAGCTGCCATCATCGTGATGGCCACTTCGAAGTCGCGAGGATTTAAGGTATATAAGATGGTTTTCGGAAGTTCATCGGTTTGATCAAGC
>DITG01000076.1 GCA_002422045.1 Acholeplasmataceae bacterium UBA6190 | reverse complement strand
GATGATGGAGCAATCTTAATCGATCAAGGCAAGATTGTCTTGATCAAAAGTGCACGACAAATCTATGATCGTCATGGCATCATGTAAGGAAAAAGAAAATACTTTCATCATACACACGAAGCATAGCGAGCAAGAAGCTATGCTTCTTTTGATGTCTTTTTCAATGAAAATGTAACCGTTTTACGAAATCGATTTCTTGATTGATTCGATAACACTTTACAAAGAATAAAAATCAGTTATAATGAAAAGTAGGAAACCGATTTCTATGAGGTGAACAAGTTATGCGAAAAACATTCGATATCAAATCTAACCTGGGGTACTATCTGCCCCTCTTTAATCTGAAAGGACTCAAATCGTCCATCACGCCTTATTTTGGCGGTGATGTCAAACTCGATCAGCATCATTATGCCCTTGAACCGACGACAGAAGTCGATCTCTACAACAACATTGCATCTAGAAACATCATCTTTGAAGTGAACGGTGCACATTACTTTTTGAATGGACAAACGTCCTTGCAGCAATCTGATGATCTCTCTTATGAAGTCGATCTGCTGTCTCAGAAAGTCATCAGAACGAACAAGCACTTCAAACTTGAAGTCATCTCTTTCGTACCGACCGATGTCAACATCGAGCTTCATGAGGTCAGACTGACCAATGTTTCCAAACAAAAACTTGATGTGAAAATCACTTCGGCAGTGCCCATTTATGCCAGAAGTGCTGATAACTTAAGAGATCATCGTCATGTGACTTCTCTTCTCAACCGGATTGAAACCGTCGAAAACGGCATCTTGGTTGAACCGACACTCTCGTTTGACGAACGTGGTCACCGGAAGAATCATCATGTCTACTCAGTGTTTTGCAAAGGAGAACAGCTGAATGTTTCCGGATATATTCCGGTCTTAGATGACTTCATCGGCGGTGGATCACTCCATTTCCCTAAAGGCATTCAAAATATCAGTCCGGTAGGCACAGAAGTTTCAGGTTATGAAGCCATCGGTGCGATCAGTTTCGAGAAGATCATCCTTGCATCCGGAGAATCGATTGCGTTTTATCTATCCATCGGTATTGCTGAATCCAAGGCAGAAGCGATGCAAAGTCTGGATTATCTCAATCCTGAATCCTTCAAAAAAGCACTTGAAGAAACTCAAACATTCTTTAAAAACTACACGAGTGGACTTTCATTTTCACTCAAAGACAAAAAAACGTCCGATGCACTCCCATGGGTTGTTCTTCAACCGATGCTCAGACGCTATTTTGGGAATTCATTTTTGCCACATCATGATTACGGTCATGGTGGCAAGGGATGGAGAGATTTGTGGCAAGACCTGCTTGCACTGATCATGATGAATGATCCTTCTGTGAAAGAATTACTGTTTAATAATTTTGCAGGTGTGAGAATCGATGGCACCAATGCGACCATCATCGGTGACAAGCCAGGAGAATTCAAAGCTGACCGGAATATGATCGTCAGAGTCTGGTCGGATCACGGCGCATGGCCACTGCTCACGGTGAAGATGTATGTCGATGAAACGGGGGATCTTGATTTTCTGCTCAAGAAACAGACATATTTCCAGGACCAATTCACGCATTTCACGAAATCAACAAGACCTTATCAGGGCAATATCCAGACAGATGCTTCTAAAAAACCCTATGAAGGTACCGTCATTGAGCATATGCTCCTTCAGAATCTCATCGGTCATCTGAATACCGGAGAAAACGGATTTGTCAGACTTGAAGATGCTGACTGGAATGACGGTCTTGATATGGCGCATGGCTTGGGTGAAACGATCGCTTTCACGCACATGTATGCCAATAATTTAAGACTTTTGGCTCAATTGATCGAACATTTACCAGAAGATCATGTGGTCATTTTCAAGGAACTTGATGAGCTCAGCAGAAACAAAATCAGTTTATCTCAGTTCTTTGACAAGGTTGCCCAATTCAAAGGTCAGCAGGTCAAAGTCAACAAGAAGACACTTTCAAGTCGTCTCAATCAACTGGCCAACGAGAGAATTCAGTTGCTGCATCAGAAAGCATTCCAAAACAAGAGATTCCAAAGTTATATCAATAATGACGGAAAAGATGTCGATACACAGCAAACGATGAATCTCACAGGTCAGGCAATGGCATTGCTATCACAGACATCCAGTCCAGATCAAGCCATCATGATCGCAAACACCACACGCGAAATGTTATACAATAAAGATCTTGGGGGATACCATCTCAATTCGAATTATCATGAAGTGCTCATGAACATGGGTAGAGCTTACGGTTTTGCTTATGGACATAAGGAAAACGGTGCGATATTCTCACACATGGTGATGATGTATGCATATGGCTTATATCAATATAATCTGGTTTCTTATGGCAGTGAAGCACTCTATACGCTTTTAGACCGTGCGATGCATCCGGATTCACATATCGTCGCGGGTATCCCTGAGTATTTTTCTGACCGGGGTATCGGCATGTATCCTTATCTGACAGGATCTGCTTCATGGATGCTCAAACTGCTGAGAACATAAGTATTCGGGCTAGAGATGCATCTTGGACAGCTCTCATTCAAACCGAAACTGAAATCATCGGATTTCATCAAGCATAAGGCAAGTATCACGACCTATCTGTTCAACACACTCACGACAGTGGTCTATCATAATCCAAAAAATCTGGATTTCGGATTTTATAAAGTCTCAAAAGTCATCAATGATGGCAAAGAGACTCAACAACCAGTGACTGAAACACATGGCATGATCGAGGTGATTTTGGATGAGATATTATGAAATTCACGCGTTTGATGAAATTGGTTATCACAAACTGTTTTCATACAATACATGGCGTGTCGCCATTCTCAATTACATCGAAGAACTTGAAGTCGAAAGATTACTTTATGTCGAAGCACACAGCTTAACCGATGAAGCATTTGTTTTGTTATCAGGACATTGCCAGTTGTTTTTTGCTGATGTGAATGAAGACAAAGTGACACATGTCGAAGTCATTTCTCTAGAGCCTCATCTGGTCTACCGTATTCCAAAGGGCATTTACCATACTCATACATTATCGACGGATGCGAAACTGCTCATCATCGAAGAAGAAAATACCTCCAATGAGAATTCTCCAAGAGTCTATTTAGATGATGCAGGAAAAAAATTACTGGTGAAAGCCTTCAAGGAGCACATCAATGGGTTATAAGTTGTTATTTGAAGATCTTTTTGAAACCGATGGCTTACCGAATCCCAGATTGTGGCATATCGAAAAAGGTGGTCACGGATTTGGCAATCAAGAAGATCAATATTATACAAAAAGACTCAAGAATGTCTTTGTCAAAGATGGCATGCTCAACATCACTGCATTCAAAGAAGATTATTACCATAGACACTATACTTCTGCAAAACTGACCACAAAAGGCAAGCAATCGATTCGATATGGCAGAGTCGAAGTCATGGCATCACTACCCAAAGGCAAAGGGACTTGGCCTGCCATCTGGTTTCTTGGTGACAACATCGAGTCTAGAGGATGGCCTTTGTGCGGTGAGATTGACTTGATGGAGCATGTTGGACAAAACCCTGAATACATCCATTTCTCACTGCATTCAGAAGGCAAAAACCATCACATCGGTAACCAACCCACAGCATTCTTCAAGATTCCTGGCATTTTGGAGGGATTTCACGAATACCGGATGGATTGGGATGAAGAAAGTATCAGTTTTTATCTAGATGGCAAACATTATGCCACATTCCGTAAAGACCAGCAAGACGATGAGATCCACTGGCCATTCGATCAAGGATTTTATCTGATCTTGAATTTGGCCATCGGAGGCACTTGGGGTGGACAAATCGACGATACGATTTTTCCTGTCTCCATGAAGTTCAAATATGTCAAGGTTTATGAAAGAAGTGAGTAAGTGAACGGCAAAAAAAACATCTACACGATCGCCAAAGATTTGAATCTGTCGCCATCGACCATTTCAAAAGTGATCAACAGCACAGGATTTGTCAGTCAGGCAACCCGTGAACGTGTCAAAAACTATATCCAAGAAGTCGGATATGTGCCGACATCTTCTGCTCGCATGCTGAAAAGCAAACGTACCTATACGGTTGGCGTTGTTTTCACCGAAGAATCCAACGTTGGACTCGAACACGCCTTCTTTTCTTCGATTTTGCAGCATTTTAAGACATATCTTGAAAAAGAAGGATACGAATTGTCTTTCATTGTCAAAAAATTAGGCAAAAATCAGATGTCGTATTACGAATGGTGCATGAACAAACGGGTTGACGGCGTTTATATTGTGGTCGGCAATTACCAAGACCAAGGACTCTATGAACTTGTTGAAAAAGGGATTCCCTGTGTCTCGACAGACATGATACTACCCAATTTGAAAACAGTCATTTCAGACAACGACGAAGGCATCAGGCTCTCACTCGAGCATGTCAAACATGTCATCAATAAACAAAGGGTTGCGATGATCTCAGGACCCAAGAGTTCGAAAGCGTTCAATGAAAGAGTCGATGCCTATTCCAAATACATGAAAGCATTTGATTTGATATCAGAACCAGGGTATCTCATCTATGCAGATTCCTTTGGTTTCACATCAGGATATCAGGCCGTACAAAAACTTTTATCAACATGCAGTATCCGACCTGAAGTGATTTTGGTCGCTTCAGACGATATTGCTTTAGGCGTCATCAAAGGCATTGATGATTTGAAAATTTCCATCCCAAATGACATCGAAATCATCGGTTTTGATGATATTACCTTCGCAAGACATTTCACACCAGCACTCACAACCATCAGACAAGATACGAAACTGCTCGGTGAAACGGCAGCAAAACAATTGATACAATTGATCGAATATCCGTCATCTGAACTACCCGATATCACCAGATGTCCTGTTCAGCTGATTGAAAGACAATCGACATCGAGGTCAAAGACATGATGAAAAAAATCGTTTTGACAACAATCACCATCATAGCATCCTTCATCTTATTGGGGTGCGAGAAAGTTGAGGAAACCATCGTGACCCCCAAACACTATACCATTACCCCCTATACAACCAGAGGTGACAAATCCGAATTGTTGCTTGAAAAAGAAACGTACACTTCAGAATTACTGTCTGGCCAAAAACCTGGAAAGATCACAGTATCGACAAAAGATGAGTTCCAAACCATGGATGGTTTTGGTGCAGCGATGACAGAATCATCTGCCTATCTCTTTTCCAATATGTCTAACAGCCAAAGAGAAACAGTCATGGAAGATCTATTTGGAAATGGCATTGGCATTTCATTCGTGAGAATTCCCATGGGTGCATCGGATTTCGCACTCTCCAATTATTCCTATAACGATTTGGAACCCGGTCAAACCGATCTTACCATGGAACATTTCACACTCGAAAGAGACCAGCAGTATGTGATTCCGATGCTGAAACTGGCAAAGATGAAGAATCCCTCACTCCTCATGATGGCTTCTCCTTGGTCTGCACCTGCATGGATGAAAGAAAACGGATCCATGAACGGCGGATCCATGAAAACCGAATATTTTGACGCCTATGCCAAATATTTCGTCAAATTCATCCAAGGATATACGGCTGAAGGACTCCCCATTTATGCCGTAACCCCACAAAATGAACCCCTTCATCAGACAAGTACCTATCCTACCATGTATATGACGGCAGTCGATCAGGTCAAGTTTGTTCAAAAACTGGGCACCCAATTTCAAACGAACAACATCAATACACTCATCATGGCCTATGATCACAACTGGGACCAGACCGGTTATCCGCTCACAGTCATCGGTAGTCCAGTGTCATCACCATTTGTCGCAGGTTCTGCATTTCACTGTTACGGTGGTAATGTGACTGCCCAAAGTAATGTTCAAAGCAAATATCCGGACAAAGGCATTTGGTTCACCGAATGTTCTGGCGGCAGATGGGCGACCAGTTTTTCTGGCAATTTAAGCTGGAACATGGAAAATGTCTTCATCGGTTCGATCAATCATTATGCCAAAGGTGTCTTGATGTGGAATCTGGCACTTGATGAAAACGATGGTCCAACCAATGGCGGATGTTCCAATTGCAGAGGTGTCATCACGGTTCATCCTGATGGATCATATACAAGAAATGAAGAGTATTACATGATTGGACATTTCTCCAAATTTGTACAGCAAGGTGCGAAACGGATCCTTGTCGAAACCGATCGTCAGAGCCTGATTGTGACCGGATTTACCAATCCAGACGGTTCAATCATCATTGTCGCACACAATAAATCATCTTCACCCATGTCTTTCAATCTCACCATCGATGGCAGAGAAACCGAAGGCAGCATCCCACACATGAGCGTGACAACTTATGTCATCAGACCTCTGTGATGTGTCAATAAAGCAATTTATTATTTCAAATTTATAGAAAATATAAAACCGTTACCATAAGGATTTTCATGTTTTTTTGGTTCGTGAGTCTATTTCTAAATAAAACGCTATCACAGTTTACGAAATCGATTTCTTTTTCTTGATATTTAACTTGAAATCGTTTTCAAGCAATGGTATAATTGAGTTGGTATTAACCAATACTCATAGATATACATAGGAGGAAAAAATGAAGAAGTATCTCGTGCTTTTATTTGTTATGGCAATCGCACTTACGATTGCTGGTTGTAACAAAAAGTATGAAGCCCTTGACACGAGCGTAAGCGGTGACATCACAGTCATGCTATGGTCAGGCAACGGCGAATACATGCAAGACGTCGGTAACAAGACTTATACTGATGCAGAAGTTGGTGGACAGAACCAAGCAACGATTTATGCAGTTGCCAAGGCGTTCAACCAAAAATATCCTAATGTCAAGATTAACGTTTTCGCTAAACAAGGTGGTCCAGACAACTGGTCACAAGAACGTGAAAACTTTAAGGACACTTATGGTAAGTATCCAGACATTTGGGCATCAACAGACTTGCCAGGAGACGTAACAAAGGGATTGGTTGCAGACTTATCCGTATTCTCAAATGACCCACTTTACCAGTCATTCAACCCTGCAATCATGAATATGATGAATTACTACGGTGTACAAGCTGGCTTGCCACAGTATCTGCTTCCATGGGGCGTATATGTGAACACGGCACTCGCTGAACAGAACAACATCGACGTTCCAGATCCAGATTGGGATCTTGACGACTATACCGATTTCGTTCTTTCCGCAGACAATGTCAACTTCTGGGGCGCAATGGACACACCATTTAGCTTCATTTTCACCGGTACAACAACACTTGCAGCACAACTTTCAAGCTACAATGGAACTGGCACTTATATCAATGTCAACTCCAATGAAGTCAGAGCATTGTTGTCCTATATTCCAGAATGGTCAGAATCAGCAATTTGGCCACAAAGAGACCTCGGTTTAGTTCCTGATGAAGTCATGAACGCAAACTGGTGGTGGGGATATAAGTTCTTCATGGAAAACAAGATTTTAACACTGGATGGAGATCCTTGGATGATGGGCGATGGCGCAAATCCAAATCCAGAACATTGGGGACAAATCCACTCTGATGGCTGGGATATTTATCCAAGACCTGCTACACCTTACCAAGGTAACACAGTTGGTGTCGTTCTTGACCCACTTGCAATTTTCAACTACGGTATGGAAGATGGCAATCCAGAATATACAGAAGCAGAATCACTCAAACTCAAGATCGCTTACACATTCGCATCCTTCTGGATCGGTGACACAGCAGCTTGGGAAGCAAGAGCAGCACAAAACTTTATGGATGGCGAAAACCCCAAATCAGCAATGAATGACTCATTCCCACTGGTCACTGGCGACAAGTTCGACGAACAGATGGAAGTTTGGTATTCTATCGATATCCATGCAAGATTTGGCGACAAAGCGAAGATGCCTGGTTTCCAGGAAATTCTGAGACTTTGGGAAGCTGGTCAAGTTCATGACGTATCCGATAAGGCATACTTATGGAATTATGACAATGCTGGCACAATGAGCCCAATTCTTTACGAATGGCAAAATGCTTGGAATCCTGCAGTTGTAACAGGTGACCCAGCAGCAACATCTCCAAGAAGAACCGATGCAGGTTGGCTCGATGCCGTTCTTGCGAAGTTACCCGCTTGGAATACATCATTTAACCAAAGATATGTACTTGCAGCAACAGACCTCAAGGAAGGTTTAATTGAGTTCTACGGCAAGACAGAAGCAGATTTTAGCTAATTACATCCGCAACTGAATGAAGGCACCGGACACCTGTTTGGTGCCTTCACTTTTATTAATCACAAAAAGAAGGGTGATATTTTGAGAAATTTTAAAATTACTGTAATCAGTTTACTCGCGCTCATGATTGTCATCGTAGGCATTATTTTTTTGAATAATGATTATGATAATTATGTTCCACAAGGAGAAATCACGAATGCCGAGCGGCAGGCGGCTTTTTCAAAATTGTCCAATTCTTTAACCAATCAACGGTTCACATTCGTCGATTATATGAATCTTCATCGCTCGCATATCGATTACACTTTAGATGATCATTTTGCAGTGCTTCAAAACCCTGAAGCTCTTTATGATGACGACATCGATGCACTTTCTTTGGATATTGAAAAAAATGATGTGGCCATCTATCATGTCAACCTACCTGAAGATGGTTTTTATCATGTTGAACTCGAATACCTGATTGGATTCAAAACCTTAAACAACTTGACCATCTCAATCAAAATCAATGGTGTCTATCTCTATGACGAGACAAAAACAATTGATTTACCACTCAACTGGAGAGATGAATCCAAAGTATTCCAAGTTGACCGATATGGAGATGAAGTGCTCCCCAATCAACTCGTTGATGAAGGATGGAGAACCGTCAAGTTATACAATAACACCTATGTGTCGGTGTTACCACTGTTGTTTGAATTAGAATCTGGCAACAATGTGATTGAGATCTTGAATACCACAGCAACCAAAGTGCGTGTGGGTAATCTCAAACTGATTGCACCAGAATCCATTCCAACGTATCAGGCGTATCGTAGTGGCAAACCCACAACGATGGCAACAGAACCCATTGTCATCAATGCAACCGAGTATACCGAAAAGAATTCCTCGTTTGCCCATCTGACTGCCTTAAACGATCCTTCGGTCGCACCTTTTGATGCTGTGTACAAGAAACTCAACATCATGGACGGTCTATCTTGGGATATTCCAGGGCAATCCATCACTTATGAAATCAATATTCCCCAAGCAGGAAATTACCATATCGCATTCCATTATCAAAACCCAAAACATGATTTTTCTGTGTTCAGATCGATTGAGATCAACGGAAAAATTCCTTTTGATGCTTTAAAAGCTTACGAGTTTAACGAAACAGGATCACAGAGATGGCGCTATGAAGTGCTTTCAGACGATGAAAACGAACCCTACATGTTCTATTTAACGCCTGGAACCCATACCGTAACACTTCGTGTTGAAAGTGAGCCTGTCGAACAAGCGCTCAGATACATGCAACTTGTCATTGATCATATCAATAAGTTCTCGCTCGATATCCGCAAGATTACAGGCAAAGAAGTGGACAAGGATCGTTCTTGGCGTTTTACAGAGTACATTCCGGAAACGGTTGATTACTTGGATGCTTATGAAGTGATGCTGAAATCAGCCATTGAGCTCTTAACGCCTTATGCGCCCAATGGCTCAGCATCAACGACTTTGTCATATATCCAAAAAGCATTATACAAATTGTCATTGATTGCTGAAAAACCTGATCGTATTCCTTTGTTTTTAGAAGATCTTGCAGGTGGTAGTGGATCGATTGCCCAATACTTGGGTGATTCTTTGACCATGGTCAAGGAACAACCGATGCACATGAACCTGATCCGTTTGCATGATGGAGGCAGATTACCCAGAGCAAACGCCAATGTGTTTGTGAAATTCTTTGCGAGTTCAAGAGCATTCTTCTCATCGTTTACTTCCGATAAATACAAGTTGACTGAAAATCCTGACGTTGTTGACGTCTGGGTGAACCGTCCAATTACCTATGTCGACATGATGCAAAAGATGGCTGACCAGACATTTACACGTGATACAGGCATCGAAGTCAAGATTTCTGTCATGCCAGATCCCAACAAACTGGTCATGGCATCCGCAGCCAATCAGCAACCTGATGTCGCACTCGGTCTTGCTTCCTATATGCCTTATGACTTGGCCATCCGTGGTGCGGCTTACAATCTGGCGACGTTCCCGGATTATTGGACCTTTGCGGGTCAGTTTGCCCCAGGTTCATTTGTACCTTACATCTTAAACGATGGTGCTTATGCGATTCCTGAAACACTTGATTTCAATGTCATCATGTATCGTAAAGACATCTTTGATGCACTCAATTTCATCGTTCCGGACACTTGGGATGAAGTGATTCAGATTTTACCTGAATTACAGCAATACGGCATGAATTTCTATCATCCGATTGCCGGTGGCGTTTCCATCAAGTGGTTCTATCAGACCTCAGGTTTCATTTATCAAAATGGTGGCAGCCTTTATGCAGAAACTGGCATCAAGTCCAACATCAATTCCCCAGAAGCCATCAAAGGACTCACGTTCTTGAATCAGCTTTTCACCAACTATTCACTACCTGAACAGGTACCCTCATTCTATAATTCATTCCGCTATGCGACACTTCCAATCGGCATCGCTGATTTCGGTACGTACTTGCTCATCAAGAATGCAGCACCTGAACTTGCAGGTCTTTGGGAAATTTCCGCCTATCCATCGATTACAACCGATGGTGTTGAAAACAGACATTATATCGCCAACGGTACATCAGGTTTGATCCTCAGTTCAACCAATCAACCCGATGAATCATGGGCATTCCTGAAATGGTGGATGTCTGTTGAAACACAAAGCAATTTCGCATTCAATCTTCAATCGACTTATGGTCCAACCTATGCGTGGCTTTCAGGCAATATCGATGCCTTCAGAAATTCACCATTCCCTGAAAAAGACAAAGATGTCATCTTAGAACAGATCGAATGGCTTGTGGACGTTCCAAGAACTCCAGGACAATACATGCTAGAACGCTCACTATCCGATGTATGGAATTCAGCAGTCTATGATGGTGTCCCAACTGGCATCGCTGTTGACCGTTATACCATTTTGATTGACCGTGAAATCCGCAAGAAGATGATTGAATTCGGATTCTTGGATCAAAACGGAAATACGATTGTGCCCTATAATATCCGTGATATCAACTGGGTCAGAGCAAGAATCGAGGAGGCAGCCAATGGTTAATGCACTATCTGTATCCGAACTGAAGAAGAAAAGCAGAAGCAAGGCGAGCATTAAAGATGGCTTAGGCGTCATGCTGATGCTGTTGCCATATGCCGTTTTGTTTTCCATTTTCATCGCTTTCCCGGTTGCCATCGCATTTTATCTGTCACTCACGTCATTCAACGTCATTCAGTTTCCTGAATATCGCGGTCTCTTTAATTTCATCAACATCTTCACACAAGACCCTGTATTCCTGAAATATGTCTTGCCCAACACACTTAAATTCGCACTCCTTGTCGGACCTGGCGGATACATGCTCTCATTCTTGCTCGCTTGGATGCTCGCACAGATTCAAAGAGGACCGAGAACCATTTTAGCACTTGCCATTTATACGCCTTCCATGGTGGGCGGTGTCTTCATGTCTGTTGTCTGGAGAACCATTTTCTCCGGTGACGAATCCGGTTACATCAACGCCTTCCTACTAGATAACGGATGGATAGATCGTCCGATTCAGTTTCTGGTATCGCCAGATTACCTGATGAATATTGTCATCATCGTTGCCTTATGGAGTTCGATGGGTGTTGGCTTTCTGGCCATGCTTGCCGGTATCTTGAATGGTAATGACGAACTCTATGAAGCTGCTTATATCGAAGGTATTCGCAACAAATTCCAAGAAGTGATGTACGTCACCATTCCGATGATGAAGCCTCAGATGCTTTTCGGTGCAGTCATGGCGATTGTTGCAACCTTTACCAACGGTTATATCGGTGTCGCACTCTCTGGATCCAATCCAACACCACAATATGCAGCCCAGCTCATCACCAACCATATCGACGACTATGGTTTTATTCGCTATGAAATGGGTTATGCCGCTGCACTTTCTGTCGTCTTGCTCGTGATCATCTACGTATTCTCCAAGGTAGCCTACAAGCTATTCTTGGACAAGGATTAGGGGGGAGCTATTATGAGTTTACAAGGGACTAAAATCAATCCTACCTATTTCAGCAAATCTCAAGTCGGATTCTACCTATTCTTGATTCCGCTCGGACTGTTCATGTTGCTGCCTGTTGTCTACATTTTCAATCAAGCCTTCAAGCCGCTCGATGAATTATTCCTCTTCCCACCGAGATTCTTTGTTCAAAAGCCAACGTTTGATAACTTCATCACACTCTTTAGAACCGCGACATCGACCGGTGTGCCACTTTCTAGATATTTCTTCAACACACTGATCATCACGACTGTGATGGTCACGCTCACCATCTGGATTTCTGTCACGACAGGTTATGTGCTATCCAAGAAGACGTTCCGTGCCAAGAAGACCATTTTTGGCATCAATCAGATCGCGCTCATGTTTGTACGTACAGCGGTCATCATTCCAACCTACTTCATCATCGTCAACATTGGTCTAAACAACAATCCGCTCGTTCATATTCTGCCTTATCTTGCAGTACCTGTTTCCGTATTTTTGATGAAACAGTTCATCGATCAGATCCCCGATCCCATCATCGAAGCCGCACGTGTCGATGGTGCAACCGATATGCAGATCGTCTTCAAGATCATCATACCCCTCACAAAAAACGCGATTGCAACGGTTGCGATTTTGACATTCCAAGGCACTTGGGGTGCTGTTGAGGCTTCATCACTTTACATTCAAGATGAGACGATGAAATCTTTCGCGTTTTATCTGAACACATTGGCACTGGCCAATACCGGAAGCGCCCTCGCGGGTGTCGGTATGGCTGCTGCAGCTGGCTTGATCATGTTCCTTCCAAACCTGATCATCTTTATCTTCATGCAGTCCAGGGTAATGAACACCATGGCGCATGCAGGCATCAAGTAGGAGGCCACCATGAGAATACTCAAATGGCTGACCATCTTCATCTTGGTTTTCATTCTCTTGAATGTAAGAACCATCGAAGTCGAAGCATCCGCAGCAACTTCATACACGATGACACTGAATGCCAAAGGCAGATATGTCCGCACACAAGATGCATACTTGCCAGGGAATACTGTCACCAATCTTGGACTTAAAGCACCACTTGACATGATGTTTGATGACAATGACCTGCTTTACATCGCAGATTCTGACAATCGCCGCATTGTTGTCTTCAATTCGATCACGAATGTCTTTGTGAAGGCAATTACCCATCCGGAGTTTTCAAAACCGAAAGGGGTCTTTGTCTCGGATCGTGGTATTTATGTCGCCGATACCACTGCAGAAGCTGTCTTCTGGTTTGATACGGATGGCAATTTCTTGCAGAAGTTTGGCAGACCGACAACACCATCTTTTGCAGATACACCTTACAATCCATCCAAAGTCGTCGTTGACAATCGCGGTAATATCTATATTTATGGCGAAGGCGTCAAAGATGGCATCATCCAACTGTCACTCGACGGTGAATTTTTAGGTTATTTCACCTCCAATAAAGTGAGACTATCGTTCACTCAACAAATTTACAAACTTGTATTCACAGAAGAACAGTTTGAAAACTTTGCATCCCGTGATCCACAGACATTCTCAAACATCTTCATCGACAAGAATTCCATGATCTATACAACAACCATGGGGACTTATCGCAATGCCATCAAGAAGCACAATACACAAGGTGGCAACATTTTCGCGAATTCCAGAACCATTTCATATGATGATGCCAGAGACATTTATGTCGATGAACAAGGCATCATTTATGCAGCGATGCAAAATGGTACCATCTTCATCTATACACCGGATGGTGACTTCATTTTCAATTTCGGATCATCGAATCAGGTCTCAGGTCAACTGAAC
>DITG01000138.1 GCA_002422045.1 Acholeplasmataceae bacterium UBA6190 | reverse complement strand
CGATGTGGTCTTTGGTATCGTCTAGGGTTACTGACATCAATTTTAGAAGCGCATCTTCTTCAAGCAACGAATCCGCATCGATACCGCACACATAATCGCTTTTCGCAACATTAATTCCTAAGTTCAGTGCATCAGCTTTTCCGCCATTTTGTTTGTCGATGACAATCAAATTCGGAATATGCTTATTGACATAAACGCCGCGCAGTTGTTTCGTTTTCAGTTTCAATTTGAAGAATGGGTGTTTTCTTTCCAATTCAAAATGTTCGATCAAAACTTCGATTGTCTGATCCTTAGATCCATCATTGATGACGATGACTTCATATTTGGGATATTTCAAGTTGAGGAGTGAAGTGACACTTTCGATGATGCTTTTTTCTTCATTGTATGCGGGAGCGATGATTGAAATCGAAGGGAGCACATCATGTTCGAACAAGAATGTCTGTTTCTTGATCTGCCACATGTTGATGCGTTCTTCAGAACCTTTGACGGAGATGAACAAGAGTAAAAGATAAATGGCATTGATCGTCATGAAATAGATGACCAAATAGGTGTTGATGCTGACAACCATGAATTCAAAGACCTTGATGGTCCCACTGAAGATCAGGTTAAACCGTGTGATGAAATAGAGCACAGGCATGAACAACACACCTACCATGACCCATGTCGAAATCCAAATGATCTTATCCTTTTCAAGTGGACTCTTTTCTCTTGGAATGATGGGTTGTGGTTTTTTCATGATGCCCATCTGAGAGAGAATATCCTGTTTCAAATAGATTGAAAACTGATCCAAAAGATACATGTCTTTGGATGCATGTTTCTTGATGATTGATAGCATCGATTTTTCGAACTGCTTGTCTTTGTTATGGTTCATGAAATCGATGAAATCTTCGATGATGTGCAATTCGAGAATATGCTCTATGATTTGTCTGACGTAGTCATAGCCTCCACCCTTGAGCTTTAAGACCAGATAGTCAATTCTGTGTGATAGGACACGTGCAATGGCCTCTTTTTGAACCAAAACCTTGGTGGAGTTATAATATTCGACAATATAGAGCAACAAAGTCTTCGAATCATAGACTATTCTTGACAAGCTGTTGACACGTTCGCTATCCAGTGGAGAGCCGTTCATGGATAAAAGCATATGATCGACCATTTCTTGTGAAACGATATTGGAAGCCGCTCGAATGGCGATACGTTTGACAGCATCATCTTCATTTTTACAAAAATCATCGTTCGTGATTTCAAGCGGATACATTTTTGCCAAAGCATCCAGTGCTGACATTTTAACATTTAAGTCAATGACACTTTCGTGGAATTGTCTAATGGCGTATGCTTTGAGCATTTCGGATAGATGATATGCTGAAAGATGAATGAGTAACAATCTGATCTCGACTTCAGTATCCAGCAAATGAGGTTCGACAAAATCACGAATCTGGTTATAATGATTTTTCATCAGAGCAGAAACCCAACGCTGATAGGAACTTGGTGCCTTCACCACAGTCTTGAGTGCATGATCAAAGATCACTTGATCCATATGCCCGATCAACTGATACAGGATAAAAAAGCGAACGCTGTCGTTTTTTTCACGCAAGAATCGTTTCTTGAGCAAATGCATTGCCTCTTCAGTTTCAAGGGCTCCAACATAAAAAATGGCTGTTTTGCGCTTGTAAACAGACAGACTCTTCAATTTTCTGATTTGCTTTTTGCAAAATCTTGTGTTCCTTAAATCAATAACAACCTGATTTCTGACCACAGGATCGATTTCGACTTGAGTTTCAATGTCGATATAAGCGTCAAAAAAGAACCGCTGATGAAAAGGCATTCTCATCGGTTCGCCATCAAAGTAATGTTTGAACAAATAATCTCTGGCATAGCCTTGCAACTTCACCAATCGGCTATTGACAGCTTTTTGCAAGATGATCAAAATGACCAGAAATAACGACATCAACAAAAATCCATAAACGATATACAGTGCAATCTCAAGGGTCATAGAATCGCCTTCCGATCCTTGAAGCGCTTGACATGTCCGATCAATTCTTCAGGTACAATCGGTTTCTCAAGAATGAGATCGACATCGAGTGTATTGCCACGCTTGATGTTATCGAGTGTCTTGTTGTGAGACACCATGACAAAAGGAATCGATTTGAATTCCTTGGTTTCATTGAGCATCTGTTTCAATGCGAATCCGTCAATTTTTGACAAATTGATTTCAGAGATGATGACATCCACCGGATTTTTTCTGATCATTTCGACGGCTTCAACAGCAGATTGAGCGATGATGACAGCAAAATTGATCCGTTTGAAAATACGAAGCAGCATGTTCAAGCTGATTTCATCTTCATCGACCAACAGAACAACGCCTTCTTCAGTCGAGCCCAGTTTGCTTGTTCTATCGATGATTTCACCAGTTCCAATCGACTTGGCGATGATCATCCGTTTTTCAAGCAGATTCATCATTTCTCTGATCTTGTCTTCATCATTTTCAAGGTGCATCACTTCATCTGAAGACACTAAACTGATGGATGCAGTCACTTTTTCAATGAACAAGATGGAATCATTGATACCATTTCTAAGAATTACAGCTTCTTTTTGTAACTCCAAAGGCATCACTTGATCCATATAGACCAGTATGCCAGGTCCGGTTTGTTTGAATACTGTTGAATCTTCAGATTTGACTTGCTGGATTTGATAATTCAGATTTCTGATCGCTTCATCACCAGTTTCCTTGCCATATCTTCGGTTGAAATCATTAAGTTGATTGAGCTGTACCAAAATAAGCCCACGAACCTTACCTTTGGGCAAATCTTGTTTCAGATTGGTGCGCAGCATTTCCTTCAAGACATCTTGAACATACAACGATGTGATTGGACATCTTAAGAGTTTTTCTTTGCTTTGCGTCACTTGATCTGTGAGTAATTCG
>DITG01000115.1:4159-5623 GCA_002422045.1 Acholeplasmataceae bacterium UBA6190 | reverse complement strand
GAACGAACTTGGCGACAAGGCGAAGAAGGAAGAAGAAATCGATGAACTGAGAAAGAAGATTCTGCAAGCGAAGATGCCTAAGAACATCGAAGAAAAAGCGCTTCAGGAACTGAACCGTTACCAGAATACACCACAAGCGATGGCGGAATCATCCATCATCAAGACTTACCTTGATTTACTGGTGGATCTGCCATGGAAGAAAGCATCCAAAGATAATTTCGATTTGGCGAAAGTCAAAGAAAAATTAGACGACAATCACTACGGACTTGACAATGTCAAGGAGCGTATCATCGAATATCTGGCCGTGAAAATCATGACCAAGAGAAATCCACAGACCATTCTCTGCTTTGCAGGGCCCCCAGGAGTCGGTAAGACGTCTTTGGCCATTTCGATTGCTGAGGCTTTGAACCGTAAGTTCGTCAAGCAGTCCTTAGGTGGCGTCAGAGACGAATCAGAAATCCGTGGACATAGAAGAACCTATATTGGTGCGATGCCAGGCAGAATCATCAAAGGCATGAAAGATGCGAAGACGATCAACCCAGTTTTCCTACTCGATGAAATCGATAAGATGTCATCAGACTACAAGGGAGACCCTGCTTCAGCGATGCTCGAAGTCTTGGATCCTGAACAGAATGCGAAGTTCTCTGACCATTATTTAGAAGAACCTTATGATTTATCACAGGTTTTATTCATCACAACTGCAAACTATTTAGAAAATGTGCCTGCGCCACTCCGTGACCGTATGGAAATTGTTGAACTTTCTTCTTATACAGAGCAAGAAAAGTTCCAGATTGCCAAACGTCATCTCTTATCCAAGCAACAAAAAGCACATGGCATCAATGACAAGCAATTTTCAATCGATGACAAAGCCATCTTCTACATCATCCAACATTACACCAGAGAAGCTGGTGTGCGTGAACTGAACCGTTTCATCGGTGCTTTGATTCGAAAATCCATCAAAGAAATCCTGTTGACGAAAGTACCATCGGTTCATATAACGGTTGACAACATTGAAAACTATATCGGGAAACCGAGATATGTTCATAATTTGGCCGACGAGAAAGAACAGATTGGGGTTGCAACAGGTCTTGCCTATACTGCGTTTGGTGGCGATACGCTCCCTGTTGAAGTCACTTATTATAAGGGTTCCGGCAGACTGGTCTTGACCGGTAAGCTTGGTGATGTGATGAAAGAATCCGCACAAACTGCATTATCTTACATCAAGTCCAAAGCGAAAGTTTACAATATCGATGAAGATCTCTTCAACAACAATGACTTCCATATCCACGTCCCCGAAGGGGCTGTACCTAAAGATGGTCCATCTGCAGGGATTACGATTGCTACTGCGATCTATTCTGCGGCAACCCAGAAATACGTGAAAAAAGATGTCGGGATGACGGGTGAAATCACACTCCGTGGCTATGTGCTTCCGATTGGCGGACTCAAAGAAAAGTCGATTGCTGC
>DITG01000115.1:0-4110 GCA_002422045.1 Acholeplasmataceae bacterium UBA6190 | reverse complement strand
AGATATAATACAAGTAGTCTTCGGACTACTTTTTTTCTAGGAAGGACTATGATGATCAAACAAGCAGAATTCATCAAAAGTATCACGCATTTAAGAGATGAACCCGAGGCGTTGCCTGAGTTTTTATTGATAGGCAGATCCAATGTCGGCAAAAGTTCATTCATCAATGCGCTGACCAACCGGAAAAATCTCGCACGTGTTTCGAACTCTCCCGGGAAGACCATCACCTTGAATTTCTATTTATTAGAAAATGCATTCTATTTGGTCGATGCTCCAGGCTATGGTTACGCCAGACGTTCAAAAACGCTTCAATCCACGTTTTTAAAGATGATTGAGCACTTCATCATCCATGCTGCATCTCTGCGTGCTGTGTGTCTTTTGATCGATTTCAAGGTCGGTCCGACACCTGATGACATCATGACCTATGAATATTTAAGAAGTCTTGGCAGAGATATCATCGTGATTGCGACCAAAAAGGACAAAGTGCCATCAACACACCAATTCAAACAAGAGCAGGAAATCAAAAAATTACTGAATCCTGCTACATTTTTTGCATATTCAAGTGTGACGAAGTATAATTTAGACAAGATAGAGGCAGAAATACGTTCAAAGATTTGACATAGGTGAGCCATGAACAAAGTCATCATTCTCACCGATTCAACATCCGATATCGACAAGGATCTCATGAAACTCTATGACATCCATTCGATTCCAGTCATCATCAGAATCGGTGATGAGTTCTTAAGAGACGGGATGGACATCACGCCAGAAGAACTCGAAATCAAATCGTTTGAAAACCAAGCTTACCCTAAGACACAGGCAGTATCCACCGCGGATTTCATGTATTTCTTTGACCGGTACATGAAACAAGAATTCGATGTGGTCTACATTGGCATCGGAAGTCATCTTTCCTCATCCATCGGTGCTGCAGAACTTGCGAAGCTGGAATTTCCAGAGGGTAGGATTTTTATTGTGGATTCCAAGAGTATTTCATCGGGTGTTGCTATTTTGGCAATACGCGCTAAGGAACTGAGGGACCAAGGCATTTCAGCAGAAGAAATCGCAGAAGAAATTTCTGAACTGGTGCCTTTTGTGAGACATAGGTTTGTCGTTCCATCACTGAAGACACTTTACATCAACAAACGTGTGAGCAAAAGCGAGATGACCATTGGTCAACTGCTCAGATATAGACTTGTGGTATCGACGGTGGAAGGATCACTTGTGATTCAGAAAAAAATACCCGGTACTGTTCGAAAAGCACTCATTTGGATGATTGAACAGATGATGCTCGATAAAGAACAGATTGACTTAAAATACATCATGGTCACCCACAGCCTCGCCCATCAACAAGCCAGTTTCATGATGCGCATCATCACTCAAGCGATTAACCCCAAACAGATCATCGAATCCCATGCGGGATGCGTGATCACGATTCACTCCGGTATCGGAACCATCGGATTAACCTACATCGTCAAGGAATGACAATATAAAAAAGGAAAAACAACATGAAAAAAGTACTACTAGCAGTATCACTTGTTTTAATCGGTTTGACGCTTTACGGCTGTAACCTAGAATCCACAGACGGACCTTATTCAGTCACCTTTGATTCCGTCGGTGGAACCCCTGTCACAGGACTATCTGTCGATAGCAATACATTGTTTTTACCCCCTGAAGTGCCTTCCAAACCTGGCTATCTGTTTGCAGGTTGGTTCTTGGATCCAGAGTATCTCTATCAGATGTCATTTTCCAGTGGGACTGTTGCAAACATTACACTGTATGCCAAATGGGTCACAGCTTCAGAATCGCTTGATGAAGCGGCTATACGCCTGATCATCGAAGATATCTTAAATGATGGCATTTCAGGATATCTGAATGCCGTAGAGACTGAACTCTTGATCGAATCCCTACTCTCATCCGGTGAACTGATCACTTCAGAAACCGTGATGAATCTCTTCGAAGAACACATCACTTCAATGATCGATGATGTCAGACAATCGGTTGTCATGATTGATACCTATGATGGTAACTCAATCGATGGTGGTGGGTCTGGAATTCTCTATAAAAAAGTAGGGACAACCTATTATGTACTTACCAACGAACATGTGGTGAGTGGCTACGTCTCCAGTGAATTTGCGATCACCATTTTCACGAAAGACGGCGAAATTAGAATTCCCAAAGGTTCTGTCACACTCCGTGGCAAAAGTCTTGCCAATGACATGGCAGTTCTCAGATTCACATCAACTGCTGATCTAAGGCTGATCGAGATTGGATCAAGAGAAGCAATGAAGGTGGGTGCGATGGTGTTTGCTATCGGATCACCCCTTGATCTTCCAAACACAGTCACGATGGGCATCATCAGTCATTTGGATAGAGACATGAGTGACGATTACGGCATGAACACCATCACCGTTCAACACAGTGCTCCAATCAATCCCGGCAACTCTGGGGGTGCACTGGTTGATATCTATGGCAGACTGATTGGGCTGAACAATATGTCTTATGTCGATGAATATGTCGGTGAAGGTATTGAAGGACTCCATTTCGCGATTCAAATCGATCGTGTGATGACGATTCTGACTTCCCTTGAATAAAAATGATGACGTCAATCTTAGATTGGCGTTTTGTTTTTAGGTGAAAGTTATTGGATTTTGGTGTATAATATCATCATCAAACATAAAATAGTTTTCAGGAGCATTCATGAACACTTTACAGCGCATCTGGCTCTTTGGCCTCGCACTCTTCATCATATTATCTCTACAAGGCATGACGATCTTTGCAGATGAGCCAGTGGATGGCGCTTATTTTGCTTCGATCTATTGCAACGACTGTATCGGACTTGAAAGCGATGGTGTCTTTGACCTACTCGAGGAACAGGGTTATATCATCAGTAAGCATTACTTAGAAACTGAAATCGATGCGGTCCGCATCCTTCATGATTTCCAGTTCACCTATGATTTGCCACTCGGTAAAGACTTGGTGCCAATCATTTTTGTCGGTTCAACCTACTATGTCGGAAGAATCGAAATCAGAGAAGCGGTATTGTCCGGAGAACTTCAAGCCATCATGGATACCTCTTCACTCTTGCCCTTAGAAAGTGCGCCTGCAGCTGATTTCTCACTGATTTATTTCGTCTTATTGGGATTTGTCGATGGTGTGAATCCCTGTGCGATTGCAATGCTTTTGATGTTCATCTCACTGTTATCCTTCACACAGAAAAAGAGTGTCTTGATCAAGGTGAGTTTCACCTTCATCTTCGCCATTTTCTTATCCTATTTCCTTTTTGGGACTGTGTTATACCGATATCTTGCTCAGTTTACCGCAGGTGCAGCCATCGTCAGGACCGTCCCATGGGTCATCATTATTCTGGCAAGCATTGTCTTTCTTTTGAATCTCTATGATTTCATCATCACGATCCTCAAAAAATACGACAAAATCAAAAATCAACTGCCATCAGGTATTCAGAAATTCAATCGAAGACTCATGCAAAAGTTTACCGAAAAACTTGAAGATGGCAGTAAAGGCATTTATGTCATCACGTTTTTCATCGGCATTGTCATCTCTTTCACCGAATTTCTATGCACAGGACAAGCCTATTTCACAGCGATTTTGCATCTGATCCATTTCACGAGTTATTATTTAAGAGGTGTCGGACTACTCTTGCTCTATAATTTGATCTTTGTCTTACCGCTCATCATCATTGCAGTGATTGCAGTCAAAACGCAGTCTGTCATGGGTGTATCGGTTTTCATGAGAGAAAAACTGCACTGGATCAAACTGTTTAACGCCATCGTCTTTTTGCTCATCATCATTTACTATATCGTCTACGTCTTATAGGGAGTCATATGAAAATCAAGGTTATCATTCAAAGTAAAGACAATCACATCCTTTTCCAAGGAAATCCCATCAACTTACCCGTCAAGACAGAAGACATCAACCGGGTATCTTTAGAAATGTTTAGGGATCCGAATCCCTGCATCATCCATCAGTCCTATGCGGTTCAAAAACTGATTGAAGAGATTCTCAAGCACTTTGGCAAAGCGTCGATTGCCAAAGTACCATTATCTGATCATCTGGATGCCGTGAGTTTCTTGAAGTTTGATCATTTAGAAG
>DITG01000004.1 GCA_002422045.1 Acholeplasmataceae bacterium UBA6190 | reverse complement strand
AGTTTGGCAACCGTTTGAAGGGCTGTTTTGAGTTTGATGGGATCTGGTGTTTCATGGATTCTATAGATCGAAGGGAGTTCTGCGTGATACATGTGGAATGCGACGGTTTCGTTGGCGATCAGCATGAAACTTTCGATCAATTCTTCTGCTTCATCGGTTTTCCGCTCGTAGACATCCAAGACTCTGCCTTTGTCATCAACGATGAATCCGAGTTCGGAAGAGGTGAATTCGATTTCTCCTCTTTCTCTTCTGATCTTCTTCAAGATCATCGAGAGTTCATTCATGGTCACGAGCATTTTCTCGATTTCCGGATGATGAAGAGACTTATTATGGATTAGAAACTGGTTGACTTCATCATAAGTCATCCGGCGTTTGCTTTCAATCATCGATTTCACGATTTCATAGGAAATAACTTTGCCTTCAGGACTGATGACCATCAAGCATGAGAGTGTGAGTTTGGTTTCATGAGCATTTAAGGAACATAGATCATTGGATAACTTATGCGGTAACATCGGAATGACACGGTCTGCAAGATAAGAAGACGTGCTTCTCCGGTAGGCTTCCTGATCGAGAGGGGTTCCTTCATGGACATAGTGACTGACATCGGCGATGTGCACACCCAAATGATAATTTCCATCAAGAACTTTCAAGCTGATGGCATCATCTAAATCTTTCGCGTCTTTGCCATCGATCGTGATGATGAGATCACTTCTCAAATCCGTACGTACCATCATCTCATGATCCATATCGATCTTGATATCGGATAAAGATTCGATCACTTCTTCTGAAAACTGTTGCGGCCATTCGTAGGCTGCAACAATCTTGAGTGTATTGATATCCGGATCATTCGTATGTCCGATCAGTTTTTTAACATGGGCATAAATCGCATATTGATCAATCGATTCGACATCGAGCATCACGACATGACCTGCAACCAATCCTTCTGCTTTGGCGACTTCAAGTCTTCTATCCAAATAGGTATCGGACTGAAAAATGAGACCTCTTTCCGTTGGTGTGAGTGTTGCGACAATGACATTGAGTGCACGCTTGACAATATGGACAACACGTGGTTCGACACCGTCTTTGACCAAGACGATATCGTCATGCATCGCATCCAGTAAGTCTCTGCCTTCTAGATAACGATCTTCTGGTTCCTGTCTTAAAAATCCGAATGTTTTCTTGTGATCCAGGCGACCAATCAGAATGTTTGGCTTCAAGGAAACAAATTCGTTGTCAGTCGTCAAATAAGGATCTTTTAAAATCAGATCCTGTGGATAAGCTTCTTTCGGAAGTCTTCTGGTTTGTTGTGTGTAAAAATCTAAATAAATAGTGTTCATGGGTTAGTATACCTCATCACCATTATACCATATCCTAAGGCGTCTAAAACGCAGAAGAAAAAGCGATTTTCATCGCTCTTTATCAGTGAAATAGACGTCAAGGCGGACAGGTTCAGTCGAAGCCTTGACCATGAGACCATCGACAATGATGGCCGGATGTCTGTATTTTTGCTCGATGACCTTGTAAGGCATCGGATGATCGTTGAATAAAATCTGATCTTTTCCATAATGGTAATGAATGGTCGTGGGAACTCCTTTGAGTCTTAAGTTCACCGTCATACCGTCCAGTTTCTTAGGCAAAATCGGATCAATCACCAAATCGTCATGTTCTAAGCGAATACCCAAAACATTGGAAAACAGCTGATTCAAATAAATGCCAGGTCCAGATGAATAGAGTCTCCATCCGCCTTTGACAGAAATGGAACCCGATCTGATGCGGTGGAATTCCTTTTTGGCTTCATATCGGTCCATGAACCATGCATCTGATGATGAGAAATACATGTTGCTTTGACGGTAATACGCATTTTCAACCGTATCCCTGATCATGATTGGATTGACGGTGAGTAAGCCTTCCCAGGCTTCGTTGGCATGACCAATCTTGGCCATTGCTTCAATGTAACGGATGTGTGCATGCACATACTGAAGTCCAATTTCGCGACCGAAGTTTGCTGCGGTTTCAGCGCGTGTGAAGAATGTTTTCTTACCACTCTTGTATTCGACAGCCGTATCCATCAGGCGAACGCCATCCGGATGTTTGAAGTACTTGTTGATGATATCCAAGTAAGGATGAATCTTTTTGGGTTCTGCAATTTCTGAGATCATGGAACGTGTGAAGGGTAGTAATCTGTATTTGAGTCCTGTCTTGTGATCTCTTGGATGGAGCAAGACGATTTTCTCTTCTGCTTCAAAGACAACAAATCCTGCAGGAATGCCATCAATCATGATGTGTGTTTCATAATCGTGACGAATATGGTCTGCCAATGTCTTGAGTTCTTGAGCATAAATCGGTTCTGCTGTTTTGATTTCTTCAGCAAACACGCTGATCGCTTCAAACAAGAGTGCAACTGTCCAACCAGAAACCATCTTGTTGGTTAAGTCATGATTGGCTGGCTGTAAGGTATCATCCCAGTCTCCACCGCCATAACGTGGCAGGTAAGTACCTTCGATGAATGAGCGTTTGATGGATAAAATCTGTCGCTTCACATGCTCTAAAATTGTTTTGGATTCAGAGAAATTATTAATCTCCAAAGACATGAAGGGCACTTGTTCATCCAAGATGGATAAGTCTCCTGTCTGCTTCAGATAATAAGCCAGTGATCTGAGCGGCCAGATGATGATATCGCCATGAGATTCATGGGCTTGAATCCGGTAATACTTGTCAAACATGAACCACTGTGGGAAATCGCCATTTTCATGGAATTGTCTCTTGTAGACTTTCGTGAGTATTTCACGGGCAATATCGTGTCTCTGATTGGCCGAGAAGAATTCAAAAGGTCCCTGACAGACGTCACGGGTTCCCCATGCAGCACCGTTGTATTGCTCGAGTCCATGAGGTGACGCGTAATGGACGAGTGCATTGTGTGCATACCAGAATGCGATATCGTTGAGTTTATCGAGTTCTTGTTGATGTTTGGGATGTGTCAGTTTGATGTTTTGTGTCATGTTTTCAAAAAATGACGTACCCTTAGTATCCGCTTCTGTATAGGATAACTTTTCAATGATTTCAAACTCGGGTTTAAAAGTTGCCTCAATTGAGATTTCAATATCTTTTGCATCCAGATAGCCCATGATCAAAAGTCCATGCTGTGCTTCTACGCCAAATGCATTTTTTTCATCAAGTAAAGCATAGGATGTCTGAGATGTCAGTTTATATTTCAAATCTGGATAATGTTCTTTTGCCATCGAATGAGGCTGAGTCCGTATGATGATCTCTGATCCATTAGACTCAAGTTCCAGATCCCCACCATATTCTGTTTCACGCATCAAGATCTGATGGGTAAAGATGACATCATAAGATTTCTTCCCGGTCGATTGAAAGGTCAGTGTCTCTTTGTTTTGATCGATATCGACAAAACTGTCAACGATGATTGTATCATCAGAAAGCTGATAGTACCAGCGTGTGGTCGCTCCACCCATTTCATAATAGGTCGGTACGCCAAGGATCTGATAGATGCCATTGATTTTGACATAGATTCTCGTTCCTGAAATCTTTTGAGCATTCAAAGGATTTCTGAGATCTCCAGTGAGTTTGTTGAATGTCGTATTGCCCAAGACAACATGGGATGAAAACATCCCGAACATGAAGTTTGTGGTTGCCATGACATTCTCTGTGACATGAAGCAAATCCCCATGGACCATCAAGTGCCCGTGCTGACGCTCGACCAGGAGTTCTTTTTCTTTCATGACAACATGATGATGGTTCTTGGTGAAAAAGGAATACACTTCATCTTGATTTGTTTCCAGATGTCTGATTTCACTGAAATGTTTCTTAACATCACTCAGTGAAAATGATTGACCGTTTAAAATCAGGTAAGGATTCAGGAGTGGTTGAGTTTTCTTTTGGGTGTTGCGCATTGAAAAGAGTTTTGACTTTTCGATTGGAAGCACATCCAAAGCATGCTCGGTGGCATCATAGCCATGCGGATAATAGAATCCGTAGAACTTGACTTTCTGAATGCCGCCTTGAAGATCGATAGGAGCGCTTTGTAAAGCCAAATAAGAGAACTCATACTGATAGATTCTTGAACTTAGTTTCTCATCAAATACCAGTGCTTCCGGAAGTCCGGTTGTTTTATAGGAGAGACCGAAAAACTGGAATCCGTCTGTCGTATAACCAACGTTTTCCGTATAGGATCCGATTTGCAGATATTGCGGTCTGCCCTGGTTCTGCTTGGCTGAAAGTGTATAACCTTTCTCACCTTTGATGGCTTTGAAATCAATGTATTGGACCGTATAGGGTTCTGAAGACAAGACGCCTGATCTCGATTGGATGGCGACATCCTGTCCGTAGAAGACTTCTGCCTGATGATGCGTATAGCCATCCAACAGGACTTCGAAATCCCACTGGAATTCTTTCATCGTGAGGATGACAGCATACTTGATCTCTAGAAACGTCCCCCGCCAGATGGCGCGATCTTTTTCGGTTGTAAAGTAACTTTCCGAATGTTTGCCGATCAATCGCGCAAACTGATATCCTTGATCTGTCTTGACGCGAAGATAGAGATTGGCAAGCGATCC
>DITG01000092.1 GCA_002422045.1 Acholeplasmataceae bacterium UBA6190 | reverse complement strand
AACGACTGCGTATAGAGGACCCTATGAATACAAGTGTCGTCATGAAATTCGGTGGTTCATCGGTTGAAACCATCGAAAAAATGCGCAATGTTGCAGATCGCATCATTCGCAAAAAAGAAACATTTATCAATATCGTTGTGGTGGTTTCGGCCATGGGCAAAACCACCAATCAACTCCTAGAACTTGCCAAACAAGCTTCGAAATACCCCTCCAAACGTGAAGTCGATATGCTCATTTCAACGGGAGAACAAGTTTCAATCTCGCTGCTATCGATGATTTTGAATGAAAAGGGATTTGAAACTGTTGCGCTCACTGGATCTCAGGCAGGGATCAAGACCGGCGGTATCCATACCAAGAACAAGATATTGGATATCCAACCTTCTAAGATACAAAAACATTTAGAAGCAGGCAAGATTGTCGTAGTCGCTGGTTTCCAGGGAATCAATGAAGAAGGTGACATCACGACACTCGGCAGAGGAGGATCGGACACCACAGCGGTGGCGCTTGCTGCAAAGTTAGGATTTCTTGCTGAAATCTATACCGATGTCGAAGGCATTTATGGCGTTGATCCGAGACTCTACCCCAAAGCCAAGAAATTGGATGTCATCAGCTATGAAGAAATGAAAGAAATGGCATTTTTAGGTGCGAAAGTGATGGAGCCACGCTCGATTGAGATTGGTCATCGCTATGGTGTTGAAATCTACGTTGCCTCTTCGATGAGTGAAGCGAGTGGCACGATGATCAAGGAGGTCAAAACAATGGAAGAAAAAAGTATCACTGGGTTATCGGTGAGTGAAAAAGTGATGATGGTAACCATCAAGCATTATCCAAACAAGGCAATTGACATTGCCAATCTGTTTGTTCAGTTGGCCGAAAACGAAGTCAATGTCGATATGATTTCTCAGACCCCCTCGTCCAATGGACATCTGACGTTGGCATTTACCGCATCGGCAGATGATCTAGAAGCCATCAACGAAGTGCTTGAACGTATTTTAAAGATCTATCCCAATGTCGTCACTGATAAAAATGTCAATGTTGCCAAGATTTCTGTGGTGGGTACAGGCATGAGAACTCAGACAGGTGTCGCTGCTCAACTCTTTAAACTGCTTGCTGAAAACGACATTGAATTCAAACTTGTCACAACATCGGAAATTAGCATTTCCTATACGATTGATAAAATACACATTAAAAAAGCGGTAGAAGTGATTTCAGATCATTTCGGATTGTAGGTTAAGCATGAATTTTTCTAAATATCATGGCACAGGCAATGATTTCATCCTGATTGACCATGAACCCAAAAATCCAAGTGCACTCGCAAAACTGATTTGTGACAGACATAAGGGCATCGGAGCCGATGGCCTGATTTATCCATCGGAATCGCGAATATTTGATGTTAAGTTCAATTATTACAATTCAGATGGCACGATTGCGCCGATGTGCGGTAATGGCATGCGCACATTTGTCAAATACCTGTTGGATGAGCAATTGATTGAGAAGACCTCATTTGTTGCTGAAACGCTCTCTGGACCGATTGCTGTCCGTTTTTTAGAAGACACTCAGTTGATAGAAGTCAACCTTGGTCAAGCGATAACATCGTTGAACACACCAAATCTTTCAGTCATTCAAGATCAAATCAAACATTACACACTCGAAATTGAGGGTACCCATATCAAATTTCATACGATCATGCTTGGAACACTCCACACCATGGTTGAGATTGAAAGTCCCATCGATATCGAAAAGATTGGCCCCAAATTAGCGTATCATCCCTTTTTTCCTGAGGCGACCAATGTGAATTTCGTAACTAAGGTTGATGAGAAGCACATTCACGTGAAAACCTATGAACGAGGTGCTGGTTGGACACTGTCTTGTGGGACTGGTTCCGCAGCGAGTGTATGGTTGATGCATGCACTTGGCAAGACAGAAAACATCGTCGATGTTACTGTACCAGGTGGACAGTTGACTGTCAGAATCGAAGCGCAAGTTCTTCTGATCGGACCTGCACAAAAAATAGCCAAAGGAGTTTATGACATACATGAGACAACACTATAGAGTCGCTGTTGTGGGTGCAACAGGGATGGTGGGTGAAACCTTCATTCGCGTCCTTCAAGAAAGACATTTTCCTATTTCTGACATTTCATTTTTCGCATCCCAAAGATCCGTTGGAAAAACCATCGAATTTCAGGGAAAAACATACCCGGTCGAAGCACTGAATGAACAATCCTTTGATCGAGGTTTTGATATTGCTCTGTTTTCCGCAGGGGGTGAGACATCACTTAAGTTTGCTGAAATTGCTGCAGCCAAGGGTGCTGTTGTCATTGACAACTCTTCCGCATGGCGCATGAAGCCCAATATTCCACTGATTGTTCCAGAATGTAATGGACATATCCTAAAAAAATCAGATATGATCATCGCCAATCCGAATTGCTCGACCATTCAATCGGTTGTCCCACTCAAAGTGATTGATGACTTATTTAAACTCAAACGAGTAATCTATAGTTCTTATCAGGCAGTTTCAGGTTCGGGATACAAAGGTGTCTTCGATCTCGAACGTGGCAAGCGCGGTGAAGCACCAGCGTTTTATCCCAAAGTGATTCACGAAAACTGTTTCCCCCATATCGATGATTTTCTGGATTCTGGTTATACGAAAGAAGAAAAGAAAATGATTGAAGAAACGAGAAAAATTCTTGGGAAACCTAAACTTCCTGTGACAGCAACATGCGTAAGAATTCCTGTTGTGGTGGGTCACAGTGTATCCATCAATGTCGAATGTGAGAAAGCAATCGACATGAACGCTCTCAAACAGGCATTCAAAGATCACTCTGGCATCATCTTTTATGAAGGAAAAACATATCCGACACCACAAGATGCAGCAGGCAATGACTTGGTTCATGTCGGCAGATTGAGACTAGATGATAGTAGAGATCATGCACTCAATCTTTGGGTTGTCGCAGATAATGTTAGAAAAGGTGCCGCAACCAATGCCATCCAGATTGCGGAATATATGATCAAGGAGGAATTGATATGAGTCTATTCAAAGGATCCGGTGTCGCATTGGTGACACCCTTCAAAGATGGAGAAGTCAATTATGAAGTGCTCAAGGCGTTGATTCTTTGGCATATTCAAGAGAAAACTGATGCCATCATTGTTTTTGGGACAACAGGTGAGTCTGCAACACTTTCGATGGAAGAAAAGAAAAATATTGTCAAGTTTGCAGTCGAAGTTGCTGAACATCGCGTTCAAATCATCGCAGGTTCAGGTTCTAACAACACCAAAGATTCCATCGCACTATCAAAATATGCAGAATCGGTCGGCGCTGATGGTCTTTTACTAGTCACACCCTATTACAACAAGCCCACACAACGCGGACTTTACGCACATTTCAAAGCCATTGCAGAATCCGTATCCATCCCTATCATTTTATACAATGTGCCTTCCAGAACCGGTATCAATCTGTTACCTGAAACGGTTGCTGAACTCGCTCAGATCAAGCACATCGAAGCCATCAAAGAAGCATCCGGAGACATCAGTCAGATTGCCAAAGTGATTGAACTCTGTCCGAAAGGATTCATCACCTATTCAGGTAATGATGATCAGACCATTCCTGTACTTGCCTTAGGCGGACAAGGTGTCATTTCAGTGACTGCAAACATTATCCCTAAAAAGATCCATGATGTCGTCATGCACTACTTGGAAGGAAATCAAGATGCTGTGACATCTGCACACGACTTAAGAGCACTCCATCAAGCGATGTTCATCGAATCCAATCCAGTGCCAGTGAAGACAGCGCTCAATCTGATGGGAAAACCGGTGGGTTCAGTCAGATTACCTTTGGTAGAACTCGAACTTAAGTCACTCATTCAATTGAAAGCGGTGCTTGAGCAGTATCACCTGATTGGTGACAAATAATGAACGTCACCATCATCGGTTCGCAAGGCAAAATGGGCAGTCTCGTTTGCCAACTCTTAAAACAAAATCCAGAAGTCAAACATATTTATGATGTCGATCTCAAGCAAGCAACGTATACATCGCTTGATGCAGTCCCAAGAGCTGATGTCTTGATTGATTTTTCACATCCTCTCATGATCGAAGAAATCATCAATTATGGACTCAAACATCATACTCCTTTGGTGATCGCAACCACTGGACACACAGAAAGTCAGTTGAATCTGATTCGTCAGGCTTCTACTGAATTACCTGTTTTCATGAGTGCCAATTACAGTTTTGGTATCGAAGTCGTCTCACATGTCTTAAGACAAATATCTAAGATCTTAGTCCCTGAGTTTGATGTTGAAATCATCGAAAAGCATCATCACCACAAAATTGATGCACCGAGCGGAACGTCAAAACACTTGGCAAACACAATCGTATCCTCAGTTAATGTACCCCTTGAAATGACGAACGGTCATCATGAGAAGCGTAGGGCTTCAGATATCGCCATTCATGCTGTAAGAGGGGGATCGATTGTGGGTGATCATACCGTTCTTTTTGCTGGAGCAGATGAAACCATTGAGATTTCACATCACGCCCAGTCAAGAACGATTTTTGCCCATGGAGCGCTCAGAGCTGCATCATGGATCATCAAGCAACCCAAAGGGTTTTACCAGATGCAAGACTTACTGAAGGAGTTACTCGCATGAACACATTCACGATGGATGCCTATGAAATCGCACGATTCATCAAGGAATCCAAGAAAAAAACACCCGTCAAACTGTATATCAAGGGACATTCATTGTTAAGCTTGACTTATGGCAACCTTAAGTTTTTTGGTGATGATCAATCCATGATTGTTTTCGGTGAAGTGCAAGACATTGATCTTTTGCTTAAAGAAAATCAAACACACATTCAAGATCATGTCATTGAATATGACAGAAGAAACTCTGCCATACCGCTTTTGGATATCACAAAAATCAAAGCAAGAATCGAACCCGGTGCCATCATCAGGGAACATGCCACTATCGGTGAAGATGCAGTCATCATGATGGGTGCTGTCATCAATATTGGTGCGGTCATCGGTTCGAAAACCATGATCGACATGAATGCCGTTGTCGGAGCGCGCGCTGAGATTGGTATCAACTGCCATATCGGCGCAGGTGCCGTTGTCGCAGGCGTTTTAGAACCACCCTCCAAATTACCGGTCATCATCGGAAACGACGTCTTGGTCGGTGCCAATGCGGTTATTCTAGAAGGTGTCAAGGTTGGTGATGGCGCAGTGGTTGCTGCAGGTGCAATCGTCACCACAGATGTCTTACCCAATCAGGTGGTTGCAGGTTCTCCTGCACGACTGATCAAAATGAAAGATGACAAAACCATCGAGAAAACGAAGATCCTAGACGATCTGAGAAAGTAGGCATCATGAACAGCTTGACCAAAGATTCTACCTATGTCTTAAATACATATAAAAGGTTGCCTATCGTTGTCAAAAAAGCCAAAGGATCCTACATTTTCGATCAACAAGGCAAGAAATACTTGGACATGTATGCAGGGATTGCCGTCAACAGTGTCGGACATTCGAACATCAAGGTACGTCGTGCCATTGAGGCTCAACTCAAGAAACACATGCATCTATCGAACTATTTTGTTTCTGAGACACAAAATGAACTGGCAAAAAAACTGATCGATTACAGTTTCGCATCCAAAGTGTTTTTCACCAATTCAGGTACAGAAGCCATTGAAGCTTCTTTAAAGCTAGCCAGAAAATATGGGAAAACCATATCCGATGACAAATTCGAAGTGATCGCACTCCATGAATCATTTCATGGAAGAACCATGGGCGGATTGTCGCTCACGGGTCAACCGAAATATCAGGAAGCATTTGCACCACTGTTGCCTGGAGTGAATCATATCGAAAAAAATGATATTGAAGCACTCAAGAATGCCATCAGTTCAAAGACATGCGCGATTTTTTTAGAAATGGTACAAGGCGAAAGCGGTATTCATGTCTTAAATGATGCGTTTTTGAACGAAATCGTGAGACTCAAAGAAACTTACCAGTTTTTAATCATCGCTGACGAAGTACAGACCGGACTGATGCGTACAGGCAAAATGTTTGCCTATCAGCATACAACGATTGTCCCTGATGTGCTTGCACTGGCAAAATCGCTTGGTGGTGGGTTACCCTTAGGTGCCATGCTGGTCTCAGAAGCCTTAGAGAACGTTTTAAAGCCTGGAGATCATGGTTCCACCTTTGGTGGGAATCCTGTGTCCTGTGCTGCAGGTTTGGCAACATTTGAGATACTTTCCTCAGCAGGATTTCAAAATGCATTGCTATCCAAAAGCAATATGCTCTTCAAAGGTTTAAATGAAATCAAGCAATCTTCGCCTTCGATTAAAGATATCAGAGGTAAAGGCATGATGATCGGTATCGAAATCGATGGTGATGCAGAATTGTTGAAAAACCGAGCACTCAAAGCGGGATTATTGCTCAATGTGACCAACAAAAATGTCATCAGATTGCTCCCACCACTGACGATTTCTACGCATGAAATCGAACTATTTCTGAGAATATTCAAACAAATCTTAGACATGAAGTGAATCGATAGATCAGACAGTTCTTGAATCAAGGACTGTTTTTATTTCGTTTATTCAATCAAAGAAACCGTGAGAATTCATGTGAAAAATATGTGATTTTTTCTTTGCTAAAGCAAAAGGGACATCCCGAATGCGATATGACTTGGATTGGTTGAATTTGTGCGATGAATCATCTAAAATGAAAGTAGACTGAGGACAAGGAGACGTCATGAAACGCTACACCTGGAAATTAGCCATTGCATTCATCCTCTCGTACATACTGCTCATGGTGGTGGTTGTTTTTGCTTATACGATGATCTCCAGAGATTTCATCAACCAGAAAGCAATCGATCTCACAGTAGAATCCGGAAAAGTCATGGCAGGACGAATCAATGCTCAGTATGAATTCGATTATCACCGTCTGGAACAGGTGATTCAGTCCTACGAAACCCAGTCACTGGATGTCATCGAGACTTTATATGCGCATCAGTCTGAGTTATTTGCCAATGGGATTCCGTTTTCCGGATTTGGGGTGTTGACTGATCGCGTACTTGTGATTGAAGGCATCAATTACACGTATATCGATAACTTCAGTACCATTGATTTCAGTGAAGATATCAGTATCTATTCATTTTATGATGCGTTTGGTATCAATGGCAATATTACACCTTATGTCTTTTTCAAGATTGGTGATGTCCTCGCCTATTTTGAAGCAGAGCCCTATTTTCAATCCTTACTATCGATTTCTGAAAAGCATAGAGATTTCTTCATCATGTATCAGGACAACCTGATTTTATATAAGTCTTTTACAACATCTGATGTTCGCTTTTTCTACGATTATATCGATATTGACCGAAATTCGGAAGTGGTTGTCAATCTGAAAAGTGAATTGTTGGCATTCAACTCTGGAGCGTTACAGCATGATTTCCTTGGAGTAGATTCCATCATCAGTTATAATCCGCTATCTAATCTCTTTTCATCTAAACAATTCTATCTGGTGATGATTTATGACACGGAAGTCGTCTTACAGTCGATGACAGTCCTTGTCAATATCCTATGGGCGTTGTTCTTTGTTGTCTTCCTTATGTTTGCTGGAGCACTTGTTGTCCTCTTTAAGATTCTGGAAACAAAGATCAATGACATCGAGAATGCAAAACTGACACATTATTATGCAAAACCATACATCATCCGTATTCGTGGTAATGGCAAAATCATCGCCTATAACCAAAGTTTTAGAAAACTCTTAGGAGATTATGACATCTACGATTATGTCAAGGATTTCAAAATCAAGAAGGATTTCGATTTGGACGCGATCCAAGATGTGATTCACCGTCAGCGTGCGTTTACTGCACTCTTTGATTTGGGTGCGAACAAGACAGCATATATTCGCTGGGTTCCGATTCGTACAACCGGTGGTTACTTGCTCATTGGCGATGATGTCACACACATCGAAGGCCGTTTTGATGAATATCGAAACATGGCACTATTCAATACCAACACCAACCTACCCAACTTGAACAGTTTGATGCAAGATCTGCAGACACTTTTTGACGACAAGGAACTATTGTCAAAAAAGAATGTGCTTTTGGCACTCGATGTCGTATCCTTTGAAAAAATCAATCTGCTCCTCGGTGAAAAAAATGGAGATCGTTTCCTTTCCATTCTGGCTGAGACACTCAGTCTATCTCTAGAAGGTTATCCAGCATCGCTTTATAACACCAAGAACGACAATTTCATCATCTTGTTCAAAGATATTGAAGAATTCACATGGATCAAGCGGTGGACGACCAAAATCATCACACAGTTTGAAAAACCGATCACACTTGAAAAAAACTTCATCAACATCGATATCAAAATGGGGATCTTCAACATCGATATCGAACGTTATGAAATTTTAAATCCTGAAGTTTGTTATGAAAACATGATGCTTGCTCTCAATCATGCCAAAGAATCCTCCATGCAAAAGGAATTTGTCTATGACGTATCGCTTTCATTGATCGCTTCTCGTGAACAGCGTATTCATGTAAAAGCACTGGAAACAATCAACTATGGCAGCCTTATCACACTTGTTGTTGATG
>DITG01000085.1 GCA_002422045.1 Acholeplasmataceae bacterium UBA6190 | reverse complement strand
AAGAGAGCCGTTTGGCTTCTTGATCAGATGACTACTATGTCCAAAGGTTCAAACCTTGATTCCATGTCCATGCTATTTGGACTGCTTGAACAAGAAATTGAATCACTCATTAAGCGTATTAAAGTCAAACTTGTGTAAATTTCTTTGATTCCAAGCACCTCTAGTATGCTCCTTTTTTGAAGAAAATCACCTTCTGTGATACACTATAAATGGGTGATAACATGGATAAATCAGAACTGAGAAAGAAATTGACGCCTTTACAATTTCATGTAACACAAGAAAATGGCACGGAACGTGCTTTTCAAAACGAATACTGGAACAATCATCAACAAGGACTTTATGTCGATATTGTTTCTGGAGAACCTCTTTTCACATCCAATGAAAAATTTGACAGTGGCTGTGGATGGCCAAGTTTTACCAAGCCAATCCAACCACTAGTCATGAAAACAGACAAAGCTTTTGGTATGACTCGGACAGAAGTCAGAAGCAAAACCGCAGACAGTCACTTAGGGCATGTCTTTACCGATGGTCCGAGAGACAGAGGCGGTCTTCGTTACTGCATCAATTCTGCATCGATTAGGTTCATTCCAGTTGAAGATCTTGAAAAAGAAGGATACGGTCAATACATCACATTGTTTAATGTCTAGGGGGAATCATGGATAAATTAAACATTGATCCGGAATTGGCGATACTGAAACCCTTGAGGTTTTCAAAATACACGGCTGGCCGCCGTGTTTTTATCAATTTGATCATACGTTTGACATTGTTGTTCACAAAACCAAAGAAAGGCATACGTGTCAAACGCTACAGAATCAAAGGATATCAGCATCGAAAAGTCAGAGTATCCGTGTTTTCTCAGAAAAATCAAGAAAGTCTTTCACCTGGGTTACTCTATATCCATGGTGGCGGATTCCAGATGGAAGGTACCCCGGTTCATCTTTCCATGCTACAAAATATGATTCAAGCGTCCGGTCATACAGCTGTTTATGTCAAATATCATCTATCACCGAGGCACCCTTTTCCAGCCGCATTGTTCGATTGTTACCATGCACTGCTTTGGATGAAAGAACATGCAGAATTTTTGAATATCAATGAGCACAACATCACGGTTGCAGGCGATAGTGCCGGTGGCAATCTCGCAGCTGGCGTTACTCTCCTTTCGAGAGACAAGAACGGACCTAAAATCAAAAAACAGATGCTCATCTATCCTGTTTTGGATGTTTTGCAGCAGACGGCTTCAATGCGAGAGTTTACCACCACACCCATGTGGAATGCGATACTCAATGATGCCATGTGGAAGGCATATCTTAAAAACGGTGATCTCGGCATGATTCAATACGCATCTCCTTCGCTTGCACATCTTGAACACTTGCCTGAAGCCTATATCGAAACTGCAGAATTCGATTGTCTGAGGGACGAGGGCATTCAATATGCAGAAAAATTACTCAATGCAGGTGTTTCTGTGACGTCACATCATACTCTGGGGACTGTGCACGGGTACGATGCCGTGTTTTATAGCAGACTCATGAAAAACATGCTTCAAAACAGAATTTCATTTCTCAAGAGGTAAGCCATGAAAAAAATAAACATTGAATCATGGGGCAGAAAAGACATCTATCATTTTTATCGGGATGTCGATGTACCGCAATACAATATGACACTGGAACTGGATGTCACACATTTTTATCAGGCAGTCAAATCAAAAAAGCTTTCCTTTTATCTATCCATGATGTTTATTGTCATGAACGAACTGAATCATATTGAAAACTTCAGATACAGATTTATCGGACAAGAACCCTATTTGATGGAAAAGACACACCCTTCCTATACAGAAAAAATCGGAGATTCGGACTTATTCAAAATCGTTACCGTCGACATGACGGATAACCTCGAATCATTTGTTGATCATGCAAAAAGAGTGTCCGATGCACAAGGATCAAGGTTTGTCGATCTCGATCAGGAATCCAGACAAGATCTGGTCTACATCACGACGTTTCCCTGGGCTTTTTTCTCTCAAGTCTCACATGCACACAATATTGACAAATATGACGCGATTCCAAGACTGATCTGGGGAAAGTTTAAAAAAGTTGGAGATCAGCTGATGATGCCATTAGGCGTTCAAGCACATCATGCGTTCGCAGATGGCATGCATGTCGGTATGTTCATTCAAAATGTACAAGAAGCACTCAATCGATTTTAGTACATCTCAAGAATGTTCGACTCAGAACATTCTTTTTTTGTTTCAAAAGTAGCCCCTTATCGCAAGCATCATGGGTATATATCGGTAGAGAATTTTACAAAAAATTCCGACAAAAATATATATGATAAATCATATATGTATGCTATAATATTTTATGTAAGCGCTTTAAAAATTGAAGGGAGAAAAACATGAGCGATTTTAAGCATTTCGAGTACATGGAGAAACACCGGTACGAACAGGTTGTCTATTTTTATGATAAGACAACAGGATTGAAAGGCATCACCTGCATTCACAACACCACATTAGGACCAGCCCTTGGTGGGACTAGATTGTGGAATTATGCAACGGAAGAGGAAGCAGTCGTTGACTGTCTGAGACTTGCAAGAGGGATGACTTATAAAGCGGCAGCTGCAGGATTGAATCTTGGCGGTGGCAAAACTGTATTGATTGGAGATCCTGAAACTGTTAAGAGTGAAGGGTATTTCAGAGCTTTAGGACGTTATGTTCAGAGTTTAAATGGACGTTACATCACTGCTGAAGATGTCAACACCAGCACCAAAGACATGGACTTTGTCAGTATGGAAAC
>DITG01000071.1 GCA_002422045.1 Acholeplasmataceae bacterium UBA6190 | reverse complement strand
GAAGTCGATGAAAGAGCAAGAGCAGGTTTGTTTCTTGCCATGCAGTATCCCGCTGAAGTTCCAGGCGTCACCAACAGTGATTTCATGCGTCAAGCGCTTAAGGCAACATCCGGCAAAGAAGTCGGTCTTTTCGAGTTTGCACTCAAGTATGAAAAGGTCGTTGAAGATTTGAAGATGCGTCCTGATTTGGCACACCGTTATCTGAATGAAGGCTTTTCAGGCGGAGAACGCAAGAGAAACGAGATACTTCAACTGAAAGTCTTAAGACCTAAGTTTGCAATTTTAGATGAAATCGATTCGGGTCTCGATGTCGATGCACTTAAAATTGTCGGAGAAAATGTTTCCAGTTTGGTCAACAGCGAATTCGGTTGCATTTTGATCACACATTATCAACGTATTCTAGACCATATCAAACCTACCAATGTTCACATCATGATCGACGGTAGAATTGTCCTGTCTGGCGGGCAGGAACTCATAGAAAAGATTGACAAGAATGGCTATGCTTGGGTCAGAGAAGAACTTGGTATCGACTTTGTCGAAGGCGAAGAATAATGAAAGAGATCATCATCAAGCATCATCAGGTGATGACAGAGTTGCCAGACGGATTTTCTTTCAATGACCAACAACTCGTCATACCGAAGCACAAGGTTTTTGAAGAACCTATCAAAATTTCTATCCTTGACGACAACAATGAATCACTTGAAATTGTCGTTTCAGAAAACACAAGCATCAAAATCATTCTTGAACTTTCGAGCAAAGATGAACTAGAAAACAATTATACGATCAAGTTGATTGCAAAGAAAAACAGTCACGTTAAGTATTTGCTCGTGGGTGAACTATCCAGCAAAAAAGCCGTACTGGATCACTATTTCACCGCTGAACGCGATGCAAAGCTTGATTTGATTGGTGGGTTTGTCAGTGACGTTTTAGTTGCTAAAATGCATGTTGATCTGGTTGGTGAAGGTGCCGAAGTCAAAATGAAGGCTGTCGCCGTCTCTTCGGATGACCACAAGCAAACCATCGATGTCCTCATCATTCACAAGGCACCCAATACCTTTGGTGACATGACGAATATCGGTATCGCGAACAAACGCGGTAAAATCGTATTAAATGGTGTTGAAAAAATAGAAAAGGGGATGAAGCATGCCAATGCTTTCCAGACCTTAAAAGGGATCATCACTTCGGATTTTGCGATTGTAGAAGTCAATCCGATTCTGCTCATTGACGAATATGATGTCAAGGCAGGACATGGAGCGACCATCGGCAAGATTGCAGAAGATGCGCTCTATTACTTGAGAAGCAGAGGACTCACCCATGCTGAAGCTGAAAAGCTCATCATCAACGGCTTCTTGAGACCGGTCATCGATGAAATCGACGATGAACCACTCCGGGAAAGATTTGTGCATGTCGTCAATTCAAGAATATGATGGATGTCACAAAGATTCGCCAAGATTTTCCAATCTACCAGAAGCATCCGAATCTTAAATATTTAGATTCTGCGGCTTCAGCGCTTAAGGTACAGACGGTTGTGGATGCAATAGACCGTTATTATACGACGCTTGGTGTGAATGTACACCGTGGTGCCTATGATTTGGCATACGAAGCGACCAAACTTTATGAAGATGCCCGATCGACAGTTGCAGCGTTCATTGGAGCATCTCCTGATGAAATCATCTTCACCAGAGGCACAACATCATCGTTGAACATGGTTGCCAACGCTTACCGTGACATCCTCAAACCTGGGGATGAAATCATCACAACCGAACTTGAACATCATTCATCCATCTTACCTTGGATGAAAGTTGCTCAAAAAACAGGTGCAAAACTGATCTATATACCATTGACCGTCGAAGGCAGAATCACAGTTGAATCCTTTGAAAAAGTACTTTCAAAGCGTACCAGAGTCGTGGTGATCACTCATGTTTCCAATGCGATGGGGTATTTGACTCCCGCAGCAGAGATCATTCGATTGGCCCATCAGCATCAAGCTGTCGTTGTCTTAGATGGTGCACAGGCAGTTCCGCACATGAGTGTCGATGTCAAAGCGCTTGACGCGGATTATTACGCTTTTTCCGGACACAAGATGTTTGGTCCGTCCGGTGTCGGTGTTCTCTATGGGAAAGTCAAACTACTCAACACACTGGAACCCTTTGAATTCGGCGGTGAAATGGTCGATCAGGTCTTCAAGGACTCATTCACTTATAAGGATGCACCCTTAAGATTTGAAGCCGGAACGCCAGTCATCTCTGGAGCAATCGGGCTTGCAGCAGCAATTGATTACATTCGTTCAATCGGTTATGAAAAGATGCACGAACATACACACCGGTTGCATCAATATACCTTATTGAAACTCAAGTCCCTACCGGGCATTACCCTGTATAATCCCACAGCGGATCAGGCCATCATCACATTCAATGTCGATGGCATTCATCCACATGATATCGCAACCATGCTTGACCAGGATCAAGTGAATGTGAGAGCAGGTCATCACTGTGCTCAACTCGTCAATCAGTTCTTAGGCGTTACAGCAACGTTGAGAGCTTCATTTCAGATCTATAACAGTATTGAAGACTGTGATGCATTCATCCAAGCTGTGATTGTAGCCAGAGATTTCTTTCAAGCCTTCTAGGAGCCCTTATGAACATCGAACATCTTTACAGACAAGTGATTATGGACCATTACAAGAACCCGAAACACAAGGGTCTTGTCATAGACAACACCTACATGACCGTTCATTTGAACAATCCGTCATGTGGCGATGAGATGACTGTGCAACTCAAAGTGGTTGACCACACGATTGTCGATGTCAGACATCAAGGTACAGGATGTTCAATCTGTTGTTCAAGCGCGAGTGTCATGAGCGTGTCTTTAATTGATCAAAAAGAAGATCATGCCATGAACATCATTCGCGAATTCTACGAACTCATCAAGGGTTATCCGTTCAACCCAGATATTTTAAAGGGGGATGCAGTCGTCTATCAAGGCGTTGCCCAATTCCCAGCTCGGATCAAATGTGCGACACTCGGTTGGAAAGCAGCTGAGCAGGCACTCATCAAACTCAAGGAGGATGCTATACATGGATGACAACAAGAAAAAGATAGATGCCATCGTTGGTGAATACCAATTTGGATTTCATACGGAATCAACGCCCGTTTTTTCAACTGCAAAAGGGCTCAATGAAGACATCATACGTATCATCAGTGCTCATAAGAACGAACCTGAATGGATGCTTGACTTCAGACTCAAAAGCTATCAGAAATTCTTAGAATTGAAAAATCCCTCATGGGGTCCTGACTTATCATTCATCAATTTCGATGAATTTACTTACTTCATCAAATCCAGCGAACGCGCTGAAAACAATTGGGATGAAGTTCCGACAGCCATCAAAGACACTTTCGAAAAATTAGGTATTCCTGAAGCGGAAAGAAATTTCCTTGCAGGTGTCTCAACCCAATTTGAATCTGAAGTCGTCTATCACAATACGATTAAAGAACTTGAAGATCTGGGTGTCATTTATGTGGATACTGATACAGCGCTTAGGGATTACCCTGATCTTGTTAAAAAGTATTTTGGCACCATCATTCCTTACGCAGACAACAAATACGCAGCACTCAACAGTGCTGTTTGGAGCGGTGGATCGTTCATTTATGTACCCAAAGGTGTCAAAGTGACCAAACCGCTACAATCCTATTTCAGAATCAACTCTGACCAGATGGGTCAATTTGAACGTACCCTCATCATCGTTGACGAAGGCGGATATGTCAACTACGTCGAAGGATGTACTGCACCAGTTTACCGCAAGGATTCACTCCATGCAGCGATTGTAGAAGTGGTGGTTATGAAAGATGCGACATGTCGCTATACCACAATTCAAAACTGGTCAACCAACGTCATCAATCTGGTCACTAAAAGAGCGTTTGTGTACGAAAATGCACACATGGAGTGGATTGATGGCAACATCGGTTCCAATGTGAACATGAAATATCCTTCCTGTGTCTTGCTTGGAGAACGCGCCAAAGGAACAACCATATCGATTGCATTCGCTGGCAAGGGTCAGTGGCAGGATTCCGGAGCGAAAATGATTCATGTCGCACCGAATACGACATCAACAATCATTTCCAAGTCCATCAGCCGTGGTGGCGGTAAAGTCAATTACAGAGGCAAAGTGGATTTTGGTAAAAAAGCCAAAGGTGCCAAAGCTCATGTCGAGTGTGATACCATCATCTTGGATGATTTCTCATTCTCTGACACTATTCCAACCAATGTTGTCAGAAATTCTGATGTTTTCCTGGAACATGAAGCAACCGTTTCGAAGATTTCCGAAGAACAATTATTCTATCTGAAAAGTAGAGGATTGACGGAAGAAGAAGCGACGGAAATGATTGTCATGGGGTTTATCGAACCTTTTGCCAAAGAACTTCCGATGGAATATGCCATCGAACTGAACCAGTTGATCAAACTGGAAATGGAAGGCTCCATCGGATAAACCGATTCATTCAGTCCAAAGATATTTGTGGTAAATTCGCAAATATCTTTTTTTATCCCACGATTTAGCGTAAAATGATGATGAAAGGGTGGTACTCATGAGAAAAATAATCATCTTGTTTCTGACCATCGTTTTTTTAACGACCCTTTCAGCATGCTCTGAAGTTATCACCTATGATGACTTGAGTGCAGATTACCAAACCTATGTCACAAGCAATGAAGATATTTATACGTCCTATATCGATTATTTCAATCATTTGTCGACAACCACCGTTCAAAGTGTTGTCCAAATTCGAAAAAATGTCATCCCTTCACTTGGATCTGGCACAGGATCCGGTGTCATCTTTCATTCGGATGCGTTATTTTATTATGTGCTTACCAATCATCATGTCGTCTATAGTGTGTCGACCAATGTTTCTTACCAAGTGGTCGATTTCAAAGGGAATGTATTGAACGCCTTTCTATTTGCCACAGACAGTGCATACGATCTGGCTGTACTCAGATTCAGAAAACTCGCCAATGTATTTCCGATTGCCGAACTTGCGCCAATCAATCCAGTCAAAGACCACCGTATCTCAGTCATTGGATATCCAAATTTTCAAGTGAATGCGATTGTGATTGGCCAAACCGATGGTTATCAAAGGGTTAATATTGGAACTAGTGGCTCACAAGCCGAAATCAATGTCGATTTTGATGTTTTGATCACCACAGCTTCAGTGAAATCAGGCAGTAGTGGAAGCCCTGTTTTTGATGATCAGTATCACGTTGTCGGTATTGTCTATGCCGGAAATTTCGCAACCAATAGCAATATTTCTGTGCGAAGTTTTGTCATCCCCATTGAAAAAGTCAGAGAATTCTTGACAGCCCAGGGGATTGTGGTCGGAGGTACAACGTCATGATGAGGAAACTATTATTCGTCATCCTATTGCTTTTGACGTTGACGGGATGTATTTTTCAGGAAAACACACCAGAATTCAAACAGTTATCAGATCGATTTGATGACTACCAATTAAACGATATCATTGATGATCAAAACTTTAAATCAATGCTTGATGATGTGACGTACAAAGCGACAATTTCAACCGTCAAGCTGGAAATCAGAGTCTATACTGCCTTAGGGTTTTTGATTGAGACACGTTATGTATCGGGATTTGTCTTTGCTCAAAATCAAGATTTTTATTACGTGATGACAGAAATTTCGAGCACGGATGTCAGTGTTCCCTATGAACTCTGGATTGAAATCACAGATTATAAGGGAGAAACCTACCGTGGATATCTGGTGACACGATCCGAATCCCTTGGACTAGCTGCGATACGTTTTGCTAAAAATCCGCTCAAATTGCTAGGTGTTTCAACCCTTGCAAAAGCCATGCCTTATGTCGGTGAACCTGTCATGTTGATCGGTTTCGTGAATCGAACCAACAATGGCATGCGGATGGGTCTTGTATCAGGTTATGAATTGCAAGAGAACAACTATTCGATCATGAATACAAGCATACCATCGGATGCATTTGCGACAGGTGCTGTGATTCTCAACATTCACGCCGAAGTTGTTGGTATCCAATTTCAAGTACAAGGCGGATACGCACGCGCCTATGACATCTTTCAAATCCAAGCGATGATTGAAGACATCATCATCTGAACAGGACGGTTGCATGAATCGATATCTCTACATTGAAAGCAAACAAAATATCAAGTCTGACGAATCACTGATGATTTCTCTATTCAGTGAGTTTATTCATATTCTTCGTGTCGATTCACAGGACAAAGCCATCATCTTGCACCACCAGGTTGATACTGACATCTCTTTTCATGATGTCATTTTAAATATCATGAGTGATACTCTCACAGACTTAAGAATTTATGAATCCTATGTTTTTGAACATGAAGAAGACAAAGATAGACATATCTCTTGGTGCAAAACCATCTTAGGAAGCATTCCATTCAACAAATTTGCATACTTGAATGACAAAATCATCTTATCCTACCTCTTACCCAAAATTGATGCAGAAACCAAGTCGTTCATGTTGCGAAAATTCGAAAAGGATCAACTCATGCTTGAAACAATCAAAACCTATTTGGAATCAAACCAAAACATGATCCTCGCATCCAAACGTCTCTATGTTCACCGCAATACACTCATCCAAAGATTGGATAAGTTTCATCAGACCACAGGATTTGACGTTAGATTGTTTCAAGATGCATTTCTCATTTATCAACTCATCCGTTAAAAATATGTGCACAATGCACATTTTTTTTATGCCCTATCTTTGATACAATGGTCTTACAAAGCAAGAAAAGGGAGAAACATATGGCAACATTAAAACTGAAAAACATCAATAAGATTTACCCCAATGGTGTCCAAGCAGTCTTTGACTTCAACTTGGATATCCGTGACAAAGAATTCATCGTTTTCGTCGGACCTTCTGGTTGTGGTAAATCTACAACACTCAGAATGATCGCGGGTCTCGAAGAAATTTCATCAGGCGAACTCTACATCGATGAAGAACTTGTGAACGACAAAGCACCCAAAGACAGAAATATCGCGATGGTATTCCAGTCCTATGCGCTTTATCCACACATGACCGTTTATGATAACATGGCGTTTGGCCTCAAACTGAGAAAAATGCCAAAAGATGTCATCAACGACAAAGTTCAAGAAGCTGCTGAAATTCTTGGATTGACACCCTACCTCAAGCGTAAGCCAAAGGCACTTTCCGGTGGACAAAGACAACGTGTTGCTCTAGGTAGAGCGATTGTCCGTAACGCAAAAGTATTCTTGATGGACGAACCTCTATCCAACCTTGACGCGAAACTTCGTGTCCAGATGAGAGGCGAATTGATTAAGTTACATAACAAGATTGAAACAACAACCATCTATGTCACCCATGACCAGATTGAAGCGATGACCATGGCTAGCCGTATCGTCGTCATGAAAGACGGTTATATCATGCAAGTCGGACAACCCAAAGAAATTTATGACTATCCGAACAATTTATTCGTTGCCGGATTCATCGGAACACCTCCGATGAACTTCATTCGTGGTAAAGTCGATAGCAAAGGTTTGTTCACCGCTGGCGATCACAAACTCCAAGTACCCGCTGACAAGTTTGAAATCGTGAAGACGAACAATTTCCAAAACAAAGAAATCATCCTAGGCATCCGTCCTGAAGACATTCATGACGAAGCTGTCGTACTCGAAACATATCCAGATGCAGTCTTAGACATCGTTGTTGACGTGGCAGAACTCCTCGGTTCTGAAACCAACCTCTACACCAGTGTCAATGGATCCAACGTCTGCGCAAGCATCAATGCAAGAGCTGGCGTACGCATCGGCGACAAGATGAAACTTGCCCTTGATATGCACAAATGTCATTTCTTTGATCCAGAAAGCGAACTGCGGTTGGTACTCAATGAATCCAATCAGCCAGTGGCTAAAAAGGCACCCAAGAAAGAAACTGAAGTGAAGGCGGAACAAGCTTAATACGAAAAGGCCAATCGGCCTTTTTTTTATTGCTTATATCAAACCCATGATTGAATACATGATGCATCATCAAGAGGGCTTATGGGTATATCAAACCGATCAAGTTCTCAAACTTTCCATGACATGCAAGAGACACATCAAAACACTATGTGAACAGGCTTTGTTTTCCTTAGAGGGATACTTGAAATCCTGTCAGAAACAAACAGGAAAATTGTATAAGATACCCGTCGTGATTGATCACGAGACAATGCTCATCCCTACGGGAGGCATCAGAATCTATGAAACGATTTGGATCAATTTTCCTGCAATTTGCAAAGTTGAAGAAACAGATCAAGAGATGTTGCTGACCTTCATCAGTGGCAGAACATTGAGGGTGAAGATGAGTAGAATGCAATGGCAGAAACAGATTGAGGTTTTAACGGAGATTAGAAATACTAAAGTAAAACACTTTCATGGCCATTCATATAGAAAATGTTTACAATAAGTGTTATAATAAGAGCGGCTAAAAATCAAATCGATCACAATGATAATAGGAGGCATTCACATGGCTAAAAAGACCATTAGAGACATCCAGGTCAAAGGCAAAAAGGTTTTAATTCGCGTTGATTTCAACGTTCCGCTTAAAAACGGCGTCATCACAGACGAAAACAGAATTGTAGAAGCATTGCCAACCATCAAGTACGTACTTGAACAAGGAGGCAGAGCCATCGTATTTTCACATCTAGGACGTGTCAAAGACGAAGCAGACAAAGCGAAGAACAGTTTGGCAGTCGTTGCGAAACGTCTGAGCGAACATCTGAAGCAAGAAGTCGTCTTCGTACCAGTCACCAGAGGCAAAGCACTTGAGGATGCTGTGGCAGCACTCAAAAACGGCGAAATTCTCATGTTTGAAAACACACGCTTTGAAGACCTAGACGGTAACAAAGAAAGCAAGAACAATCCTGAACTGGGCAAATACTGGGCATCTTTAGGCGATGTATTCGTCAATGATGCATTTGGTACAGCGCACCGTGATGCTGCATCGAATGTCGGTATTGCACATAACATCGGTTCGACCGTTGCTGGATTCTTACTTGAAAAAGAAATTAACTTTATTGGCGGTACCCTTGAAAATCCACAACGTCCTTTCGTTGCGATTTTGGGTGGAGCCAAAGTTTCCGATAAGATCGAAGTCATTCAAAATCTCTTGAAGATTGCTGATAAGGTGCTGATTGGCGGGGGCATGGCATTCACGTTCTTCAAGGCAATGGGTTATGAAGTCGGCAAGAGTTTGCTCGAAGCTGACAAGGTAGAACTTGCCAAAGAATTACTCGCACAAGCCAATGGCAAAATCGAACTTGGTGATGACGTTTACACAGGCAAAGCATTCGATGCTGAAACTGAAAAGAATGTCAGACATATCGCTTCGATTCCTCAAGATGAAATGGGTTTGGATATCGGACCTAGAACCATCGCCATTTTTGAAAAATTCATTCAAGAAGCCAAGACAGTCGTATGGAACGGTCCGCTTGGCGTCTTCGAATTCCCAAGATTCTCTGAAGGTACCAAGAGCATCGCACAATCGATTGCTGGCATCAAGAGTCAAGCAACCACCATCATCGGCGGTGGCGACTCAGCAGCGGCAGTCATCCAGTTCGGTTTATCCGATGGATTCACACACATTTCCACAGGTGGTGGAGCATCACTTGAATATCTAGAAGGCAAGGTACTTCCTGGTATCCAATGTGTTGACGACAAATAATGGATATCGGCAAAAAAATCAGAGCACTACGACTTGGCAATGGACTGACACAGGAAGAACTCGCTAACCGGCTTGAACTGACCAAAGGTTACATCTCCCAACTCGAAAACAATCTGACATCACCCTCGATGCAAACACTGTTTTCCATCCTTGAGGTGCTCGGGACGGATATCCACGAATTCTTCAGCAAAGAAGAAGAACAGACAGCCGTTTACAAAAAAGAAGATTTCTATGTCAAGGAAAATATTGAATTAAAGCATATGATCAGTTGGATTGTTCCCAATGCATTAAAATATGAAATGGAACCGATCATCATTGATCTTGAACCCGGTGGACAATCAGAGATTGATGATCCACATGCCGGAGAGGAATTCGGATATGTACTCGAAGGTCAGGTGACACTGGTCTTGAACAAGAAAAGACATGTCATCCGAAAAGGCGAAACATTTTATTATCAAGCAAACAAAGAGCATTATCTGTCCAACAACAGTCTTCAACACGCCAAGGTGCTGTGGATCAGCACACCACCCATGTTCTAACGGAGGAAAAAAGAAATGATTGAAAAAGAAATTGTCATCAAAAGCACACAAGGTCTGCATGCTAGTCTTGCAGCAAAAGTCGTCCAGACTGCATCCAAGTATGCAGTTGAAATCGAATTGCACTATAACAATAAAGTTGTCGACCTCAAATCGATACTCGCACTGATGTCTCTTGCAGTGCCACACGGCGAAAACGTTCGCATCGTGGCGAGAGGTTCTCGCGCTGAAGAAGCCATCAAAGACGTATCCACGATCCTGGGTTAATCCTATGAAAAGAAGACCCCTGATTGCTGGGAACTGGAAGATGTACAAGACCAAAGATGACGCGCTTGCGTTCATTTATGCGGTCAATGTCGAAGTTCCAAACAAAGATATCGTTGAATCGGTGATTTGTGCACCGGCTATTTTCTTGCGTGATCTTGTCAAACGCGAAGGCGAAAATCTTCGGATTGGCGCTCAGAATATGCATCATGCTGCAGAAGGTGCTTTTACTGGTGAAATATCAGCAGCCATGCTGAAGAGTTATGGCGTCGATTATGTGGTCATCGGACACAGCGAACGTCGCGCTTATTTCAATGAAACCGATGAATCTGTGAATTTGAAACTGATTGCAGCGGTTCATTCGGACCTCACTCCGATTGTTTGTGTTGGGGAATCACTTGACATCAGAGAAAAAGGAACAACCGATCAAGTTGTCCGCAAACAGGTGGAAAAAGCATATCTCAATGTCAGCGCTCAAGATGCACTGAAGACCGTCATTGCCTATGAACCCATCTGGGCTATTGGTACAGGCGTTACAGCGACCCCAGAACAAGCCAATGACACAATCAAAGCCATTCGTCTGGTCATCCAGTCATTGTATTCGAAAGATGTCGCAGACCAGCTCCGTATTCTTTATGGAGGTTCTGTGAATGTCAAGAATGTCGACAGCTTACTTTCGATGTCAGACATTGATGGTGCGCTGGTTGGTGGTGCGTCACTGGATCCCAATTCATTCCTGACTTTGGTCAGAGCAGCACTCAAAAAATAACGAAAGGCTCCTGTGAGTNNAGCCTTTTTTCTTTGATGATGTAACATAAAAAAAACGACTTCCGAGGAAGTCATTTTCTTTGTTATCTGTTGTAGAATTCGACGATCAACTGCTCGTTGATTTCTGTCAAGATTTCCTTGCGTTCTGGATAACGTACGAATGTACCGACGCCTGTAGCCTTGTCAAAGGATACGAAGTCTACGGATGCATATTGTCCGTCAAGTGCTTCCTGAACAACCTTAAGTCCCTTAGAAGTTTCTCTGAGAGCAATCTTCTGGCCTGGAACCATACGGTAGGATGGAATATCGACTTTCTTGC
>DITG01000090.1 GCA_002422045.1 Acholeplasmataceae bacterium UBA6190 | reverse complement strand
CTTCTGTGAGTATGCAAATATTTCTTGATAATCGATCGAATACTCGATACCTTCTTCGTTGCATTCATAAATCTTGCCATGGAAATGCTTGACAAATGGCAAATAGCGATCGAGGACTTCGATGGGTGTATTCTCATACGCACATGCAAACATGCAATATAGTGCATCAGTATGCGACTTGAATAAGTCAGTGAGTTCTTTGGGATAATGTTGTCCAGGTAGGTTCTTACCTAGAAACATGCCGGTTCCAAGTACCTGTTTGGGATCTGAACCTTTTTCATAGATGCCTTCGATATACTTGGCGACTTCAGGATTGAGACCATGATTAAGGAAGTATTGGGTTGCATTTCTGGGATGCTTCTTGCAAAATATTCCAGTATCGACCACAAGTCCCAAGTAAGGTGAGTTCACCTTGAACATGATGTCACAAAACGCTTTGGTTTCTTTGTCATCAAAGCTCATTGCGCCATGGACTTCCATCGCTAAAATGACATCATAGGCTTCTGCATAAGGTAATGCAGGCTCAATGATTTCAGGTGGTGTCATAGAAACAAGTCTCACGATACCAAAACCCAATCGACTCGCTAACTTGATTTCATGAATCAGCATATCGATGGCTTCATGCGTGGTGAGTTTACGATTTTCAAATAGGTTCGTATTGATGAAAATGTCGTTACAAACCGGTTTTACTTGATACGTCTTGATCAGACGGTCCCATTCATTTAAGGTTTCAAGTCTTGGAAAAGGTGAGTTCTTCATCATTTGATCTGTGATGAATTCTAAGTCAGCACCAATCGATTCCAATCCCTTGAACATATCTTCAAGTGACATTTTTTTGTGTACATATTCTTCTTGTAAACTATAGAGACTGACGCTACGCTTGATAGCCATTTTATTTCTCCTTTTTCAGATGTATCTTTGATTTTTGATACGTGTCGAACCCAATGGCTGCAATCAAGAGTACACCTTTGGCAATGTATTGTGCGTTGAGATCAAGACCCAAAAGCTGCATGCCGTTCGAGAGAATACCCAAAATGAATACGCCGGTGACAGCGCCCCATAGTTTACCTTCTCCGCCTCTGAGTGCAATACCACCTAAGACGCATGCTGTGATGGCATCAAATTCAGATCCCTGTGCCATGAGCACATTGGCTGATCCTGCTCTACCAAGTAGAATCACTGCACCGATACCGATTAAGAATCCGCCAATACCGAAAACGACCGTTTTGGTTAAACCAACGTTAATACCGACGAGTCTGGCAGCTTCAGGATTGGATCCGACTGCATAGGTGTATCTGCCCAAATAGGTTTTATTGAGTAACAGACTCACAAGAATCATCACAACGATCATGATGATTAAGGATAGAGGAATCACATCAAACAATCTGCCCTGACCTAAGTATTTCAGTGAATTCGGTAAATTGAAGATGGACTGAGATTTCGTGATGAGGTAAGCAACACCTTTATAAATGGTCATGGTTGCTAATGTGATCATCATCGGATGAATCTTGAAACGAACAGACAGTGCGCCGTTCAAGAGTCCGAGGAGCGTTGCTGTAATGAGTCCTAAGATGACTGCAATCACAATCGGAATGTTCCACCACATGACACCTGCTGCAATGATAATGGCGGACAATGACATTTCATAAGAAACGGATAAGTCCGTGCCTCCGGAAATCATGATCAGAGCAACACCACAGACAACGATGACGAGATGCGCATTTTGCATGATGATGTTGGTGAAATTGTAGAGATCAAAGAAATAGGGGCTTGCTACGCTAAAGAAAATGAAGAGTAATACAAAGACGACAAACAATGCATATTTGGTGATGAATTCTAATACTTGGTTGAGATCTATCTTTTTCATAGGCTTAATCCTTTCACGCTGGATGCGAGTTCAAGTATTTTGCTTCGACTAAACTCATGCTTCATGAGTTCTCCGGAGAGTGTTTTTTCGCATAATACCAGTACACGATCACTCATACCAATCAATTCTTCCATATCTGATGAAACCATGATGATCGATTTGCCTTGTTTGACAAGTTCAATCATCAACTGATATATCTCAAATCGTGCACCGACATCGATCCCACGTGTCGGTTCATCAAAGATCAAGATCTCTGATTCTAAGGCCAGCATTTTAGCAATGGCCACTTTTTGTTGATTGCCACCTGATAAGTTCTTCACGAGCTGACTGGAACCATAGGTCTTGATTCTCAGACTGTCAATCATCCGATCAGATATCTCTTGTTCTTGATGAGGATCGACAAAGAGCATCTTTGAAATGGCTTTGAGCGATGTGACAACCACATTCCACTTCACACTCATTTCAAGGAAACATCCTTGTTCTTTTCTGTCTTCTGGAATCAAACCGATACCGAGTGACATGGCTTTTTCTGGGGACTTGATGTCCACCAGTTGTTCTTTGACATAGGTATTCCCTTTGATTTTGTGATCAGCACCAAAGATCATCCGCATCAATTCTGTGCGTCCCGCACCGACTAATCCAAAGAAACCGAGGATTTCTCCTTTTCGTAATGAGAAATTGATATCCTTAAGACCATTCCCATAGAGATGTTCAACCTTCAGCATTTCGACATCTGAAACATAGGTTTCATGACGTTCAGTGTTTTGCACTTCACGTCCGACCATGAGTTCAATGAGTGTTTTCTTGGTTGTATCTGATAAATTGAGTGTGTTGATTTTTCTGCCATCTCGTAAGATCGTGACTCTGTCACAAATCTTGTAGACTTCATCCAGACGGTGTGTGATGTAGATGATGGTGATCCCGCTTTGTTTCAGTTCTTTGACAATGTTCAAAAGACGATCTGCTTCTTTGTTGGTCAAAGGTGACGTGGGTTCATCCATGATGATGATACGTGCCTGTTTGTAGATCGCTTTAGAGATTTCGATGATTTGTTTTTCTGCAGGTGATAAGTACATGACAGGACGTTTCGGATCAATCTTGACATCAAATCGCTTGAAGAGTTCAAGTGCGCGTGCTTCCAAGATACGGTGATCCACAAATCTGCCAATCTTTTCACCAAGGAAGATATTTTCTGCAGCACTGAGCGAATCCACCAGATTGAATTCTTGATAGATGACTTCAATGCCTAAATCCTTAGACTGTTTGGGCGTAAGCTTTTGATAGGGGATTCCTGAAATCTTGATGACTCCACTATCAAAAGAAACGGCGCCGCTCACCGCCTTGATCAGCGTTGATTTACCGGCGCCATTTTCACCGACGATTGCGTGGATTTCACCTTTGACACAGGAGATTGAGACATCGACTAGTGCTTTGATTCCACCGTATGATTTACTTATGTTTTCAATTTCCAGAATGTAATCCACTGTTGTATCTCCTTTATTTAGCTTGCTGGCAAGAATGAAGCGACATTGTCCTTATCAATTTTGATGACTTCAGAAATATCTCTTGCGTTGATATTTTCACCGGAAAGTAATGATTCGATATGAGCCACAAGTTTACCGATGATGACAGGCATTGCTCCACCAAGTTGAGTTGCACCGCGAATCGTACTTAAGTTTGTTGCTGATTGTTGAATGTTTTGAAGGACTTCAGTCGTTGTATCGGATCCGAAGATTCCAAATGTAGCTTTATTGGTGATTGCACTACCTGGAGCCATGACATAAGCATTCACGCCAAGCGCCATACCGGAGTTGTAAGTTAAGACGACATTCAGATCAGGATTGGTCAAGAACAGGTTTTCTGCGGCTGCTTGTGCGGCTGCAGTGGTGTTCGTCACTTCAATCGTGGTGACCAAAGTCACTTTGGCATTGTTGGTGATTGAACGCAGTGCTTGGCTTCTTAGAACAGCTTCTGGAGTGCCTTTGAATTCCATGATGGCAACTTTGACTGAACCGTTGGCTGCGCTTGAAAATGCTGAATTGATCCACTTGTTGGCTACTTCAACGACGCTGTTGCCGATTAAAGTCTGGTCAGAACCCATGTAGATGTCACCTACACCAGGATTGGTTGTAAAGTTGATGATCTTGATGTCGCGATCCATGGCACGTGTGATGACATCGGATAGACTGGTTGGATCAACTGCCATGATCACAATGACATCAACCTTTTGTGCAATCATGTTTTCGATTTGCTGAATCTGTGTAGCAGATGAACCATCAGCAACCGCTAACTGAAATTCATAACCCAATTCAAGAACTGCAGTTTCTAGGTTGGTTGCGAGTGCTGCAAAGAATGCATTGCTCGTATAAGAAATTGCAAATCCGATTTTTGGCGTTGTTTCTTCCTCTTCTTGTTCACACCCGATGAGTCCAACGACCAACAGAAGCAATAATACTGTTGCAAAAATTTTCTTCATTATTTTTCTCCTTTTAAAAGATTTGCCATTATTGTACAGTAAACATGTGTTTTATGATATGCTTTTTTTATCTAATAATCATCCATTGTAAGCGTTTTATGGATATTTTTAAAAATGTAAACGGTTTTACGTTGTTTTATCATCATTGTTTTTTAATGTGATATACTATGAGTGAAGAAATGAGGGATATGATGGCACAATCGTTTAAAATATACTTATCTGATTTATCCGAATACCAGTTCGATACAGATCAAAGTATCTATTTCATCTACTTTTTGAGGGGTAAAACCAAGATCACTCTCAATTTGGAATCTGATACGATGGAAACCAATGATTTCATCTTGACCAACATTTCTGATCATATCGACATTCATCCACTTGAGAATACACTCGCGTATATCTTTGAAATGAGTGAGATGTCACTCCTTTCATATACGGATATTCTCAATTTCTCAAAAATTCACTCCAAACAAATGAGTCAGGCACTAGCAAAACAAACAACCACTCGTTTTTTCAGTTTGATCAATCAAGACACAAGTGTTAAACCTAACGATTTGATGATCGAATCCTATTTGTTACAATTTTTGGATGTGCTTGGTCATGTTTCCTTGCAACATTCGGAAAAAAACATCCATACGGGTGATGTCGAACGCATTCAATTGATTAAAAAAATCATTCATAAGAATCTAAATAGACGGATGAGTATCGAAGAACTGGCAATGGACCTTCATCTTTCTCCTCAGTATTTATCCCGTTATATCAAGGAAAAATTCGGATTGTCCTATCTTCATTATATCTCGAAATTGAGACTTCAGTTTGCTGAAAAAGATTTGATAGAGACACCACTGTCTTTGACAGCAATCGCGAATCAAAGGGGATTCGCCAATGTCAATACGCTCATTCGAACATTCAAGACTTATCATGACATGACTCCTAAGGCTTACCGGATGATGCATCAAAACAAGATCGAACCTGATAAGAAAGATTTCAGCAAAGTCTCCGCTGATGATGAGAAGCTCATCATGCATCAGGTCAGTGATTGGGTCTCCAAATGGGGGATGGATGAGGATAAGCAATTGTCTTACATGACTGAACTGATCCATGCTGATGTCAGAATCGGTGAAGTCTCTGAAATATCCGTTTCAAAGACCATCAATCTAGGTTTTGCAAGAAACATCTTGACCAATGCTTTTCAGGAACATCTCAAACATGTTCAAACCGATTTAGGATTTACGTACGCGCGGTTTCAAGGGATCTTTGACCATGGGATCATCGATAGAATCCCGAACACTGAGTTTTATAACTTTTCAAAAGCCAATCGCATCATCGATTTTCTCTATGCCAATCAACTCCTTCCCTTCATCGAACTTGGGAATAAACCAGAAAAGATCAACTTTTCAGCAGAACAGTATGTATCACTCACTGAAAATAACAGACTTTACCGAAATCCTCACGAGTGGCAACAACTCGTGAAGGGATTCATCAAAAACTGTATCAACCGTTATGGTACAAGCGAAGTCTCGAAATGGATCTTTGATTACTGGTATCCTCATGGAAAAGCACTGGAGTATAGCATTTCCTATGCCGATATGTACATCAGCAATTACCGGATCCTCTATGATTCGATCAAACATTATCTGCCAACCGCGATGGTTGGCGGGATGAGTCTGAACATCACAGCCAATGAAACAACCATCTCAACGATTCTTAACCTCATGATGACCAGAAAAGTACCCTTTGATTTCATCTCGATCTCCGCATTCCACACAGAAGGGTATCATCATATCGCACATCTGACGACCAATCCTCATTATTTGACCGATAAAGTAAACACGCTTAAGAAACTGTGTCATCTTGGAAAAACACCTTTGATTCTGGCGGAATGGAGTTTTGATGTGTCTACACGTAACTTCTTGCATGATTCACTGTTCATGGCTTCCTTCATCATGAAAAACCTGATCGAACAAAGTGCACCTTTCTATGATATGGCTTATTGGCTGATGTCAGATTTGATGATCGAGTTCACAGATACCAATCAGGTGCTCTTTGGTGGTAATGGATTACTTTCAGTCGATGGACTACCGAAGCCTTCTTATTTTGCCTATCAGCTCTATCGAAGACTCGGTAAACGAGTGATCAAAAGAGGCGATGGATACATCATCACATCGAACTCCATGGATAGTTATCAGGTTCTGCTTTACCACTATCAGCATCCTTCAGAACTCTATTGCACACAATATCAGCCCGATATGCATCATGATCAGGTCTCCAAGATCTTCAGTGATCTCAAAGAAAGATCCGTTCAGATCAAACTCGATCATTTGGTCAAAGGACATTATAGAATCAAAAAGTATCATATCAGTGAAGAAAACGGAACGATTTTAAACGAATGGATTCATCTTGGCGCTACCAGCAACTTATCGAAAAGCGAGATCCAGTACTTGAAAAACATCACACAGCCCGCTTTAAGAATTGACTATACGGATGAAACGGATGTCATTGTGCTCGATGAAACGATCAAGTCACATGAACTTCTCTTCATTCAAATTGGTCTGGAATACAAAGAATCCTAAGATGAAAACAGTCACCTGGCCATGAAGGTCAGGTGACTTTTGATGCATAACATAAGCATATCATTTGAAATTGATATACCCCCTGGGGTATCATAGAGATGAAAAAAAGGAGTGATCGATGTGAAGTGTGACATATCACTAAGAAATAGGATTAAAAGAGCTCAAGGACAGATGCAAGGCGTGTTATCGATGATGGATGTCGATGCATCCTGCATGGACATCCTGACCCAACTGAAAGCGATCCGTTCAAGTATCGATACCGCAATTGGGATACTGACCACATCAAATCTCATTCAAACCATCCAGGAACAAAACGATATTGAACTGGATTCACTGGAGGATGCAATCAATTTGGTCGTGAAAGGCATCAAATGAGGAGGACATCATGTTTAGTTTCAGCGTAGAAAAAACTTCAGATCAATCTGTATTCAAATCAGGAAGCTTTTGGGATTTAGTTGTCATGGGCGGAGGACCAGCAGGGATGAATGCAGGACTTTATGCCAAGCGTAAGGGATTAAAAGTTGGAATCATCACTGGTGAAATCGGAGGACAACTCCATAACACATCAACTGTGGATAATTACTTAGGCATCAAATGGATTGAAGGTAAGGATTTATCAGATCAGTTCTTATCTCATATCAATAGCTTGGATATTCCAATTCTTAAAAATGTCAAAATGACACATCTCGAGAAAGTCAGTCAAGATTTTGAACTGACCTTATCCGATGGAAAAAAGATTAGATCCAAGACCGTGTTGATTGCAACCGGTGGCGCACCAAGGAGACTGGATATTCCTGGTGAAGATACATACGCCAATAGGGGTGTATCCTATTGTACGACCTGTGACGCACCGTTTTTCAAGGATAAGCATGTCATTGTCGCAGGCGGTGGAAACAGTGCCGCAGAGGCTGTGATTGACCTTGTGCCATGGGCAAAAAAAATCACGGTTGTCCACAGAAGTCAGTGGAGAGCCGATCAGATCTTACTGGATAAACATCAGAGTATCGAAAAACTCGATGTTCATCTGAACACTCAAATCTTAAATGTTTATGGAGATGATCAGATGAGAGGTGTCGAAGTCTTGGATAAGACCACAGGACATACGTTTAAGATTGATGCTGACGGGTTGTTCATCGAAATTGGAACGGTCCCCAACAGCAAATCCGTCAAAGCACTCGTTAAAACCAATGACCGTGATGAAATCATGGTCGATCTGAACCAAATGACATCATGTCCTGGATTGTTTGCTGCAGGCGATGTCACTGATCAGCCTTACAAACAAATCATCATTTCAGCAGCCGAAGGTGCTAAAGCAGCACTGGCAATTAATAGTTATTTAAATCACACATACAAAGGAGCATAACACACATGCAAAAATTACTGGATCAAGATTTACAGAATCAAATCAAAGAATTCTTATCACCCATGAAAGGCAATGTCACACTCGTCTTATTCACACAAGATGGACCTTGTGATACCTGTGTCGAAACGAAACAACTGCTTTCTGAGATTGCAGAACTTTCTGATAAACTATCATTTGTCGAAAAGGACTTGGTTGAAGACATCAAGGAAGCTGATCTTTATGGTATTGAAATGACACCAAGCTTTGTCATGCTAGACCATGAAGGAAAATATCGTGGTGTCAAGTTCAATGGTATTCCTGCTGGTCATGAAATCAATTCATTCTTATCCGCAATCTTGGATATGTCAGGGCTTGATTTCGGATATGATGAAAAGTTGATCTCAAGAATCAAGAAGATCAATAAGCCTGTCAATATCAAAGTGTTTGTCACACTGAGTTGCCCGCATTGCCCAGGTGCAGTCAATACTGCGCATAGACTCGCGATGATCAATAGCAATATCGAAGGTGAAATGATTGAGGCACAGACTTTCTATACGTTATCTGAGAAGTATAATGTGTCTGGAGTACCTAAGATTGTCATCAATGAGAAGCATGAATTGGTTGGGAATCAACCGGTTGAAGCTTTCTTGAAATTACTAGAAAGACTATAATTCGATAGATTCATAAAAAAAGATAGCGTTGATATTCAATCAGTGCCGTCTTTTTGTTCTGTATAAATTTTCGTGTTTTTTAACAATTTTTTATGACTAATTTCACAAAAAGCTAATCAAATCAGTTATTTCTTGATAACATCAACAATCCGATTAATCTTACTTTTCACTTCATTGATGCCTTTGTTGATATCTTTGTTTAATTGAAAGGTTGGGTTTTCTATGAATGTTAAAATGGCACCATAGCAAGGTGTTCCAATTGCATTAACAAAATCCCATCCTTCATCTGCATTCTTATTGATTAACTCTTCAATCTTTTTGGCTCTTTTTTTAATACTTAATGTTGACTTGATTATCTCAGTTTTATACATCGGTTACATCCTCCTATATAGTTATTATACAATTACTTATCTTTTTTGTGGGTATATTATTGATATTTTAATACAACAAGCAGAAAAATTTTTTTATCATAATTGATGTGTTTAAAAATTCATGTGAAGGATCAACACCTATATGATAGAATATACCCATGAAGACGAAAATCATTAGGGGGTATTAGTCATATGGAAACTCATCAAAACAATTATCAAAAGTTTACTGAAAAAATCAATAAACGAACAATTCTTTCTTTACTAAAGATATCTGCTGTATGGCTATTTTTTTCCACTATCATTCTTGATAATCGTTGGTTTTGGTTTTTGTTTGTTGTCGTACCATTGGGGATTTTTACCTATTCACTATATAAATCAGATATTGATTCATCAGAATATCTCAAGTCTAAAATCAGTTACATTGTAGGTTGGATTACTTTTGCAACTTTTCTTTTTGTTATTTTTTCAGCTATATTTATTACAGCTAAATGGTGGTTTGGTTTACTCATTGTTCTTGTACAAATGGTGTTATTAGGTGCAATTCAAGAAGTCCAAGTAGAATCAAATCTACCTGAGGATGAAAAGAAAAAAGTTATCAAGTATGTATTATCATTGCTTATCCTTATGTTTGTGTTATTTTGTATTCCTTCATTGATTTCAAATTCACATCGAAATCCTAGAGATAGTTTCTCTTCAAACTATTATGCAGTTGATTCCTATCAAATCTACGGAGATGGCATTAAGAATAAAGAACATGTTGTTCCTCGGTCATGGCTCGTAACTAATGAGAACTATGATAATGATTATATTAATGTCATTTGGGCAAGTAAAAAAGCAAATGATGAGAGAAAGTATTACCCATTTGGTAACGTGAAAAAAATAGAAGCAAATGCTGTTCATGACGATAATGGAACACTTGTGGGTTATCAAGATAAAAAGCATTTCATGCCAACCGATAATTACAAAGGTGATGTTGCACGTATCACTTTATACATGTATACAACCTATAAGAATAACGGATTAGTGACTGAAAATATTGATGTTAATTTAATGAAAACATGGTCAACTCAAGATCCTGTGAGTTCAGTAGAAAGAGCAAGAAATCGACTTATAAGAGAAGAGTATAATTATAGCAATCGATTTGTAAGTATGCCTTGGTTG
>DITG01000002.1 GCA_002422045.1 Acholeplasmataceae bacterium UBA6190 | reverse complement strand
CAGGCTATGTGGTCAATGAATCCCTTTATGATCGTCAGGGTCAGGATTTCCCAACCGTTGATTCGACCATGGCAGAATTTTTAGCAGTCACCAAAGCAGCTGCAAACCATGCTTCAGTCAATAACAATGGCGTGGTAGGTCTGGAAGGCATCGAACACATTCTACACTGGTATCCAGCCCAACTCAATTTGAATTACCGCTGGTTTACCATGTCAAATGCTGGATTCAACCTGAATTCATCTGAATTTACGACCACGATGGAACTGTACAGATCCCTTCGTACCGATACGACCTACGTCTTGGAAGCACTCTATGACGCCGCTGGCGCTGAAGGATCCTCGATTGATCTTGGAAGTATTTTCCCAGAAGGAGACCCTTTCAACAATGGAAATATTCTAGCAAAATGGTTTTATTCTTGGGATTTTGGCTGGATTCAATCCAACATCAACAGCGGTGTTTACACATGGGATCTCGAATTCATTGGCACTCCTGTCGTCAATGGTAACAAGCGTGTACCTTCTGTCGTTGACTTCTACACGATCGCATCCAACACCGAACATCCTGAAGAAGCATTCCTGCTGGCAAAATGGATGGGATTTGGCAAGGAAGGATATTTAAAACGGATCGAATTATCAAAAACTGTTGCTGGACTCCCACAAGTCAGTTCAGCTCCGATTCAAAACGATGAAGATCTTTTGGATGCATATTTTGAACTCTATCCATCCTTCCAAGGTCTTAGAGATATCATTGAACGCGGCACATTCATCGTCGAACCTCCGAAATATCTGCCAGGTTACATCGCTGCACGTTATGGCGGAACCTATGATGCTGAAAACAAGATGTCAGATATCATCATGAAACTCATGATTGGCGAAGTCATGCTCGCAGACATCAGAACACAACTCAATACACGGGCCAATGCGCTCTACAATGAAGCCAATTCAGAGTTTACAGCGGCTTTGGCAACCAAATAACTGATATAATGAACATGTGTGGAAAAGGAGTCCGTCCGGATTCCTTTTCACCCATTTCAAGTGATGGAGAGTGCGATGAAATTGATGACTAAAACAAGAAAAATCGTGATGCTGATCTTGATTCTTTCGGTATCATTGTTTGCAATATTAGGACTGTCAGGCATTTTTCAACAGACTGAGACACCAAATCCGGTGATAGTAAATTTGTCAGGTGTCAAACGATTAGGGTACTATTCCGCTTATTTGGATACCTATCAAGATACACCTAGACCCAGTGCGCAAACATACACTGCACATGCAGTGGATTTTGTCTTGCCTTTGGGTTATGCAATCGATAGCAATCAATTAGAATATTCATGGATCGCCAATCACTCGATGGAACTTTCCTTTGATATTGCTGAACCAGGACTCTATGAGATTCATCTGAAGTATCTTTCCCTATCCAGTTCACATATTCCGATTGCACTATCACTGAGACTCAACGGAGAAGATGACTATCCTTATTTTGAAGCATCGCAAATGACCCTCATCACCTTGTGGAAAGAGTCTTCACGTACCATGGGTTCCGATCGCTACGGCAATGACGTGAGCGTCACTCAAGAAACCTATGATGTCGTTCAAGACGTGCCACTTAGAGACGCAAGAAGACTTTATCCAGAAGGTTTAACATTTTACCTGAACCAAGGGATCAATACGATTGAACTTCAGAAACTCTCAGGTGAACTGAGACTTTCAGAAGTGAGAATTGAAACTCAAAAAACATTGATCAGTTATGCGACCTATCAGATGACAAGCACACCTATAGAAGAAGCGATCATCCATCGGATTGAAGCAGAAGACAGTCTGTTCAAGAGTTCTTCCACCATTGCCAGAGGTATTTCCAGAGATCCAGAGATCTTGCCATTTTCAATGACAAAACTCAAGCTGAATGTTTTAGGCACCGATTCCTATGATACGCCAGGAGATACGGTGACATGGGAAGTCAATGTCGATCAACCGGGATGGTATTTTGTCACACTGAAAGCGAAACAAGCCAGAGATAATTCAACCTCATACCGTACACTGTATGTCAACGGGGAGATTCCCTTTGAAGAAGCGAGACATCTCTCATTTTCCTATGATAGAAAATGGCAGAACATGTCGCTCAAAACCATGACAGGCGTCCCCATCAGACTTTATCTTGAGCCAGGCGACACGATTGCTCTTGAAGTGGACGGCACATTGTTCAACAAAGTCTATGAACAACTCAGAATGACTGCCTCAGAAATGAGTGCACTCGGTTTGGATATCACCAAACTCACCAGAAACAATACCGATCAAGGCATTGACTGGGAGATGCTTGACTATTTCCCAGATTTGATTACCAAACTTGACACATGGATGCTTGAATTAAATGACGTCAATGATGTGCTTAGAACTCTGTATGGATTCCAAAAAGATGCACAACTTGTGCGTGATTTGGAAGCAGCCATTTCAAAAATAGAAAAAATCAAGTCAGATATCAATGAACTTCCAAGAAGACTGACGCTCTTATCGACGGGTTCATCATCAGCTGTCCAACTGATCACCAATCAGTTAGACAATCTCTTGAAACAACCTCTGATTTTGGATGCGATTTTCATTCATACCGATCGGGCATCACTACCGGAACCCAATCCGAATCTATGGACAAGACTCTATGTCGGAGTCTTGCGTTTTGTGCTTTCTTTTGTCGATCCTTCCTATACCGAAAAAGCAAATCCGGATGAACTTGAAATCTGGGTGAACCGTTCGAGACAATATGTCGATATGATGCAGAAGTTATCAGACGATCAGTTCACCTCGGAAACGGGCATCAAGGTCAAAATTTCATTGATCAATGATGATGGGAAATTACTACTGGCAAATTCTGCCAATCAACAGCCGGATGCCGCACTTGGGGTATCCGCATGGATTCCAAATGAATATGGCATGAGAGGGATGCTTTATGACATGTCACAAGCAGAAGGATTACCAGAACTACTCGATGTGTTCAATCCTGAACAACTCATTCCGATGACCTATGATGGCAAACTTTACGGTTTACCTGAAACACAAAATTTCTTCGTCCTTTATTACAGAAAAGACATCTTGGAAAGTCTTCAGCTTGGAGTGCCATCGACATGGCAAGATGTCTTGAATATGCTCCCTGTCTTAAGACGTTTCGGTATGAGTTTCTACATCCCGTTATCAAACTCTTCAGCTCTGAAATCCTTTGACTCAACCGCACCTTTGATCCATCAATTTGGCGGAAAGATCTATGCAGATGACGGATTATCGGCAGCAATCGATGATGAAAACACTATCCGTGCACTCACCTTCATGACCGATTTGTACAGAGAATATTCGATGCCTTTCCAAGTGCCATCGTTCTTCAACAGTTTCAGATATGGTGATATACCGATTGGTATCGGTGATTTTGGCATGTATCTGCAACTCACGAATGCCGCATCAGACATCAGTGGCTTATGGGATATTGCCTTAGTTCCAGGCATGCCACAAGAAATCTACAATCCGGAAACCATGACCACCGAAACGGTGATCAACCGTTCGATGGGTGGTGCACAACAAGCTTCGATCATTTTCCAGAAATCAGAGAAGAAAACCGAAGCCTGGACGTTCTTATCCTGGTGGATGTCAACAGAAACTCAAGTCTTGTTCTTTGAAACACTCGTGAATACTTTGGGAACCCGATATTTGTGGAATTCCGCGAATCTAGAAGCCTTTGCACAATTTAGAATGGATGAATCGCATAAGGCAATCATTTTGGAACAGTGGACACACTTGAAGGAAGTGCCCAAGATTCCAGGCAGTTATATTGTGGAACGTGAAATTTCAAACACTTGGAACAGTGTTGTCTATAATGATGCGAACTTAAGAAGTACTGTCAATGACGCCATCTTGAAAATCGATAAGGAACTCGCAAGAAAGATGCAAGAGTTCGGTTATATCGATGCCAGAGGCAATGTCATCAGACCGTTTAACTTACCAACTGTAGAAGATGTGGAGGCGTGGAAACATGATTAAAGAAACCTCGATCTCCAAACGATTCCAGGCGTTCATCGCCAAAGAGAAGAAAGAATTCAAGCATGATGATAAGGCAGCGTATCTGTTTGCTGCCCCTTATGTCATCTTGTTTTTAGCGTTCATCGCAATTCCGGTAGGGCTTGCGATTGTCTTGTCATTCACGACGTTTGACATGGTCACATTCCCGAAATTCAACGGGTTTTCAAACTATGTTTACTTGCTCACCAGCGATGAAGTCTTCATGAAGTATATATTGCCGAATACGATTCGCTTCGCTTTGATTGTCGGACCAGGCGGATATATCTTATCCTTTGTCATGGCATGGGCCTTAGCCCAAATACCACACCGGTTAAGAACGGTACTTGCGATCATTTTGTATTCACCCTCTCTGACCGCAGGGGTCACCATGACAGTTGTCTGGAAAGTGTTCTTTGCAGGAGATGAATCAGGTTATCTGAACTTTATTTTGCTTGAACTTGGCATGATTGTCGAACCGATTGCGTTCTTGCAGTCACCGAATTATCTCTTCACCATCATGATCATTGTCGCCTTATGGGGTAGCATGGGTGTCGGATTCCTCGCGATGCTTGCAGGGATCTTGAATGTCTCGACTGAACTTTATGAAGCTGCCTATATCGACGGGCTCAATTCCAGATTCCAGGAAGTCATCTACATCACCATTCCAGCAATGAGGCCGCAGATGCTCTTCGGGGCTGTCATGGCGATTGTCGGAACCTTCAGTGCCGGTGCGCTTGGCGTATCGCTATCGGGGTCGAACCCGACCCCCAACTATGCGGGTTCTTTAATCGTCAACCATATTGAAGACTACGGATTCATCCGTTATGACATGGGCTATGCTGCAGCGCTTTCTTTGGTGTTATTACTCATCATTTATTTCTTCTCCAAGTTGTCTTGGAAGTTGTTCGGCGAAAAGGACTAGGGGGGAGAAATCATGAGAAACAGACATTTCAGAGCGATTAAAATCAATCCCGACCGTTTCAATTGGAACCAGATTCCCTTTTTACTGATGGTCGCACCGATTGCACTTTTCATGCTGATGCCACTTTTATACATCTTCAATCATGCGTTCAAACCCTTTGACGAACTGATCGAATATCCACCACGTTTCTTTGTCAGACGTCCGACCTTGGTGAACCTGATTGAACTCTTTGATACAGCAACCACAACAGGCATTCCCGTATCTAGATATCTCTTCAATTCGATCGTCATCACCGTGATTGTCGTCTTCCTATCGATTTTCCTATCGACCATCACCGGTTATGCGTTATCGAAGATGAAGTTCCACATCAAGGGCGTCATCAGTCAGATCAATACGCTTGCGATGATGTTTGTCGGCACTGCTGTCATCATTCCAAGATACATCATCATCGAGCAATTGGGATTCATCGACAATTTCTTTGTCCACATCATTCCGGTCATCGCGATTCCGGTGGGTCTTTTCTTGGTCAAACAATTTATCGACCAGATCCCCAATGAACTCATCGAAGCCGCGAAAATTGACGGGGCATCACCTTTTATGATTTACTGGAAGATTGTCGTTCCACTCATCAAACCGGCGATTGCAACCATTGCCATTTTGTCATTCCAGGCAGTCTGGAACAATGCCGATATTTCTGCAACCTATATCAATTCAGATTCTCTGAAGACATTTGCTTATTATATGGCGACACTCTCAGCATCCACCAATGTGGTCGCTGGTGCAGGGATGAGTGCGGTCGCATCTTTAATCATGTTCTTGCCGAATTTGATCATCTTCATTTTCCTTCAGTCGAAGGTCATGAACACGATGGTCCATTCAGGCATCAAGTAGGAGGATGCCATGAAGAAACTCGTCATGTTTGTACTCTTCCTGATGCTTATGAGTGTACCTGTTCAATTCAATGCACAGGCATCCAATCAGGCAACCTATGGTGTTCCGTACCAGACCTATACCTTGAATGCTGAAGGTCGTTATGTGCCGACACAGTCTGCTTACATTCCGGTTGGTAATTTCGGAAGTTCGCTTGGACTTAAGAATCCTGAAGATCTCTTTGTCTTGGGTGATATCTTCTATATCGCAGACACCGGCAACAAGCGGATTGTGATGTCAAGTTTAGAAGGTACTTTATTGGATACGGTCGAAAGCCCTGAATTCCAGCAACCCACAGGCGTCTTTGTCAAGGAAGGCTTCATGTATGTGGCTGATAAAGCAGCAAAGAAAGTCTTCAAGATCGATCTTGCTGATGATTCGATTGTTCAAACCATTGAAAAACCCACATCGCCGATCTTCGGACAGAAGAACGATTTTGTACCTACCAAAGTCGTTGTCGATTCATCCGATAGTATCTATATCGTGGGTGAAGGTTCCACTTCAGGGATCATACAAGTCAATTATGCCGGTGAGTTTGTCGGCTATTTGGGGATCAATACCGTCGCACTCACCTTAAGAAGAATCCTTTATAATCTCTTTGTTCGTGATTCTGAACTGGCTTCAAGCTTACCGGCTTCTCCGACCAATGTCGCACTCGGACTCAAAGGCTCGATCCTCACGACCAATGTCAATGTCAGAGAAACCTTCAAGCGATTAAATATTTCTGGTATCAACACATTGTCTCAAAACACCAGTTATCCCACTTCACAGTTATCGGATATCTGGATGAATCATGAAAACTATATTTATCTCGTTTCAGAAAACGGAGACGTTTTCGAATACGATGAAAACGGAAATCTCTTGTTTTTCTTCAATACCAAAGATACTAGTCAAACCAAATCCCTTGGTTTATCCAATACGCCTAAGGGGATTGCTACCGATGAACTCGGGAATCTCTATATCTTAGACAGAGGATACAATGCGATTCATGTGTATCAGCGCACAGTCTTTGTCGATTTGGTCCATCAGGCGGTCACGCTTTACAATGATGGCAGATACATGGAATCCAAACCTTTATGGGAAGAAATCATCAGACAGAACACATCATTTGCGCTTGCCCATTCCGCGTTAGGATCTGCACTCCTCAAGCAAGGTGATTTTGAATCGGCACTTTCTGAATTCTTTGACGCCAGAGATTATCAAGGGTATTCGGATGCGTTCTGGGAAATCAGAAACGTTCAACTACAACAAAACCTATCCACTTGGATGCTTGCACTGATTATCTTATGGATTGTCTATGCCATCGGCAAGAAAGTCTTTGTCAAATCATCCTTGCATGCGTCCTACATCACATGGAAACAAGGCATTCTGGACAAGAAACTCGTCAAGGAAGTCACGTTGTCGCTCCATGCCATCAAACAGCCTTTCGATATGTTTTTTGATATCAAACGGTATAACCGGGCAAGTGTGAAATCCGGATTCATAGTCTTTGGACTCTTTGTCTTGGTTTATCTGATCAATACGTATGCCACAGGGTTCTTATTCCGAAACCCTAATCCCAATAGTCTTTTAATTGAACTCGTCATCGTCATTGCAGGATTCTTCCTCTATGTCTTGGTGAATTATCTGGTTTCAACCTTAAACGATGGTGAAGGCAGATTGAAAGATGTCTTCATTGCGACATCTTATGTCCTGATTCCTTTCATCATCTTCACACTGCCGATGACCTTCTTATCCCATTTCTTGACCTACAATGAAGCGTTCATCTTTGATTTCTATCATCAGATTATATTCTTATGGACATTGTTACTGATTGTGTTGTCGATTAAGGGTATTCATAACTATACATTCTTAGAAACCATTAAAAACATCCTCATCATCATCTTTGGTATGTTCATTTTGGTTCTGATCGGCTTACTCATTTATTCATTCATGGGCCAGTTGATCGAATTTGTGCTTTCTGTCATCAAGGAGGTGATTTATCGTGTATAAACTCATCTTGAAAAAAGTGATGATTCTTGTCCTTATTGTGTTTGGGATTGGTGCATTCATCGTCGAAGCGATGGTCGGAGAACTCTCGGAAACTCCGATTCCAGGATTTGATACGATCAGTCCTTTTGTCGATTCCAATCGCTATACGCATCAGAAATCAAGTGCAATCGCAACCTCATTCCAAGATCCGTTTGCTGACGCTGTTGCCATCACCATTCCTGGTGGTGTTGCCTATGTCGAACAATCCAGTTTGTCATTCCAAGTGGAAAACGATAATGGATATCTCTGGTCATCTTCAGTCAATTATGATGTTCCAGGCTTATCGAATGCTTTCAAGAACAGATTGAAGAGTGCAGTTTTCATTGAATTTTACAATACGAAAAATCCAAGTTTCGCAACCGATGAAGATTCGATGTTCACAACAGGTACAACCCACGATTTTGAATTGATCGAGCACGGATTCCATTCGACGATCACCTTTGGAAAATCTAAGATCACGATGGGTCTTTATGTCATATTTGGTGAAGATCATATCACCGTATCCGTTCCAAACGATGAGATCATCGAGGGTGCTGATTTCAAATTGAAATCGATTCGGATTTATCCGTATTTCGGAGCAGTTTTGGAAAACAATACGCCAGGATATATCTTTTTACCGGACGGTATTGGCGCAACCATCGATTACAAGGTCACAAATCCTTTGATTGATACCAATTATGAAAAATCGATCTATGACCGGAATATCGGGTTCAACACGCAAGCGAACTTGAATAACTTCGTTTCCACAGGCACGAAGATTTATGCGCCTGTCTTTGGCTTTGTCCATGGTGTTGACCAGAATGCTGTGTTCGCAAACATTCAAAAAGGTGCGCCTTACGGGATGCTTTATGTCCTGTTTCCTTCGAATTCTAGAGGTTTTTCCACTGTTTTCGCACAATTCAATTACCGAACTACCTATAGCCAACCGATCGATAAGATTGGAAATACGATCAGTTTGTTACAACAAAACCGTAACGAATTTGATATCGAAATCAAGTATGCACTTTTAGAAGATGAAGATGCCAACTATGTCGGCATGGCAAAATCGTATCGAAGCGACCTTGAATCTACATTATCCGGTGTTGATACGCTTTCAAGCGTACCGCTCAGACTGGATACCATCGGCATTGAGAAAAAAGAAGGTCTCCTATTCCCACAATCTGTCGTGATGACGAAACTGAGCGACTTTGAAGGCATGATCAAGGACTTAAATGGCAAGGGTATCGATCATATCATTGCAACCTACAGAGGGTTTACCTCAAGTGGTGTGACATGGTCAGCACCGAAGTATGAACGGTTTGCAGCGAGCCTCGGTTCACAAAAAGATCTTGAAAGATTAAGTGAGAGCGCGACCGAACTCTTTGTCGAAGCTGAAGTCATGAAGGCATCCAACCGTTCTTCAGGGTATAATCAATATTTTGATCTCGCCAAGAAGATCAACACACAACTCTACAGATACGATTCAGGTACCGATCAGAAATACTTGCTTGAACATGAGAAGATGGAGTCTGTCTTTCATAGAAACGTTGACAAACTCGGCAGATATCCAATCACCGGTCTTGCCATGGAATCGATGGGCGGATTGCTTTATGACGATTTCGAAAACGGTCATAACCTAACCGACCTAACGATGCGTCTGGAAGCAATGCTATCCCTGACCAATTTCAAGATCGCACTCAAGGAAGCGAATGCCTACCTATGGGGTTCGATGGATCATTTCTTCGATTTCCCGATGTATTCCTCACAATATGTCATCTTTGATGATACGGTTCCCTTCATGTCGATTGTCTTATCCGGTAACATGACACTCTTCGGACCTTATGCGAATTTCTATCCCTATGCCAGAGATGAACTCCTCAGACTGATTGACTTTGGTGTCTACCCGTCTTTTGTCGTGACTGAAAAGTCGTCTAAGTATCTTCAAAAAACCGGTCTGGAATCCATTTATTCCTCACGTTATGACGATATCGCGCCACTCATTGATACCTATTATCACTTTGTCGATGGTGCACTCTCCCATGTCGTCGGACAAACCATTGAAGCACGCGAAGTGCTGGCCAGTGGGTTGGTCGTTGTCACCTATGCCAACGGTATCCGTATCGCAGTCAATTATCGAAATCAATCCATGACAGTCTCCGGCGTCACGATATTGCCGAAGAGTTATCATGTATTCTTGTAGGAGGAGCATATGAAAAAGAAACCTATCAGTCGTGTGCTCAGAGAAAACTTAATTGGCTATTCATTCATCGGGATCTGGTTGATCGGATTTATCGTCTTCATGTTTTATCCCTTCATCTCATCGATCATTTATAGCTTATCCAATGTCAGAATCTTAGGCAGTGGCATTGACATTCAATTCCACTGGTTTGAAAACTTCAGAAAGATCTTTGAAATCGAAGAAGGGTTTGCTTTCATCGAAGCCCTACTCGCATTCTTAAGAGAAATCGTCTTTCAAGTGCCGATCATCATCGTCTTTTCAGTCTTGATTGCAGTGCTTCTCAACATGCCCATCAAAGGCAGAGGTGCATTCCGTTCGATTTTCTTTCTCCCGGTCATTATTTCCAGCGGTCCTGTCATCAATGAACTGATCAGCCAGGGGGCAGGAGGCGCCAATATTTTTGAAAGTTACGGATTCATCTCGATTCTACAGAACACACTGTCACCGGGTCTATCCGGTCCAATCATCAGCGTATTTTCTGAAATCATCATCATTTTCTGGTTCTCAGGTGTTCAAATTCTGATTTTCTTGGCGGGATTGACCAAAGTTGACCGTCAGATCTATGAAGCGGCACGTGTTGATGGCGCAGGTCCTTGGGAATCATTTTGGAAAATCACATTGCCAAGTTTGTCCAACCTTGTGTTTGTCAACATCATCTATACCATCGTCTTGTTATCGACATTCTCTGAAAATCCTGTCATTGTCCAGATCAAGAGCAATATGTTCAACATCAACACCGGATATGGCATGGCATCCGCCATGGCTTGGGTCTATTTCATTGTCGTGATGATCATGATCGGCATCGTTGCCCTCTTGTTCATTCCGAAACAACAGATGGAAAGGGGGAAGAAGCGATGAACGGCAAACGCACCCTTTTCATGAAAAAGGTTAGAAAATTCATTTACGGGAATCATGTCTCAGATTCGATGTTATCGAAGATTATGATTTATGCGCTCCTCATTTCGATTGGTTTCCTCTATGTCTATCCGCTGATTTACATGGTATCCAACGCGTTCAAGAGCCAAAGTGATCTGATTAATCCGATGGTCAACTGGGTTCCGACAGAGTTTTATTTCGGAAACTTCCAACGCGCATTCAGAGTCCTTAAGTTCTTCCCGACCTTGTTTGGCAGTTTTGTTGTGACCTTGCTCCCGGCACTCATCCAAACGATGGTCACCGCACTGATCGGCTACGGATTTGCCAAATTCAACTTCAAATTCAAGAAATTATTATTGGTCTTGGTCCTCATGACATTTGTCATCCCTGTTCAGGTTTACATGATTCCACGTTATGTCATGTTCTTTGAATTCAAGTTACTCGAAAGTCCTTTATCCATCATCTTACCAGCACTTTTCGGTCAAGGACTGAACAGTGCCATCTTCATCCTGATTTTCTATCAGTTTTTCCGGATGATTCCACAAAGCATCAACGAAGCAGCAGAAATTGATGGTGCGGGTCCTTATTACATTTTCTTCAAGATTGCAGTCCCGCTTGCAGTGCCTGCCTTCATCACGGCATTTCTCTTCGGATTGGTCTGGTATTGGAATGAAACCTACATCACATCACTGTTCTTAGGGTCAGCCTATCCGAATCTGCAACTCAGACTCGCAAGTTTCGTTTCTGAATATACACAGTTATATCCTTCTGACCAATCGTTAAGAATCAATGAGGGCGTCAGACTTGCAGCAACCCTATTGATCATCTCACCCATGGTCATCGTCTACTTCACCATTCAACGTTGGTTTGTAGAAGGCGTTGAAAAAACAGGTGTCACAGGAGAATAAACATGAAACATTTCAAAAGAATTTGGCTTTTCATCTTGGTACTGAGCTTCACATTCCTACTGTTTGGTTGTGAAAGTGAAACGGAAATACCGAGTATACCCGTTGACACAGAAACACCGATCAACACGAAAGTGTATAGGGACAATGTCAGAGAAGGCGTCAGTCAGGTCATCATGGACGAACTGGAACTGGGATTTAACTTTTTCTGGGATCTTGCCAATCAGAATACATCATCACCAGGTTATGGATTGATTCCTGACCGGTTCAACACCGTGACAGGAAATCCTGGTAGTGTTTCATCAATCGCATCTGTCGGATACGGATTAACAGCGATTCCAATTGGTGTCGAAGCCGGATGGATCACCAGAGCCGAAGGCGAAGAAAGAGCTTATCGTACATTGGTGACCATGCAGAATCTGGAAAGAACACACGGATTCTGGTATCATTTTCTGGATATGAATTCAGGGGTGAGAGTCTGGAATTCTGAAGTATCCATCATCGATTCGGCCATCATGATCAATGGTGCGCTCGTTGCCGGACGCTTTTTCGGTGGCAGAGTACAGGATCTGGCTTATCAGTTATACGAAGAAATGGAATGGAATTGGTATTTTGACCCCATTTCGAATAAATTCTATATGAGTTATAAGCCAGAAGTCGGCTTCCAAGGGTATTGGGATATGTATGGCGAACAACTGATGATCTATGTGCTTGCAGCTGGAAGTCCTGATTATGCTGTCGGGAAAGGTGCTTATCAACTCATGAAGTTCTTATCTGATAAGGCATCATCAACTGAAAATTACGGCAGTTTCTATCTGACCTGGACAGGATCTTTATTCACCTATCAGTATTCACATTCTTGGTTTGACTTCAAGTCTTATAACGATCAAACCGGATTCAACTGGTTCACCAACTCAGTCAATGCGGTCGATGCAGCGATTGCCTATGCGAAAACACAGACATCACGATTCATCGGCATCCATGAAAACTCATGGGGCATGTCAGCATCCGATGGTCCAACAGGCTATGTCGGACCTTATGGCAGTGCGCCATCGGCAGGGAATGCCCATGTCGTGGATGGTACTGTACCTGCGTATGGTGCTATCGGTTCGATAGTATTTAGACCAGAACAAGCGATCGCTGCCGCTGAACACTATAAGACATTTGATCGTTTCTGGAGCATCTATGGCTTTAAAGGTGCTTACAATTTATCGTATTCGACCAATGGATGGTTTGCTCCAGATATCATCGGAATTGACAAGGGCATTGCTGTACTGATGATTGAAAACTATCTCTCTGGCATGATTTGGGAGATCTATATGGAAGTTCCATACATCCAGACTGCGATTGATGTACTCGACTTTGTTCCAGCGACATAAAAGGGTTCGTGAAACGACTTTCAGATGATGTTTCCATTGTCTTTTTTAGAGAGTATCGATATAATGGAAGTGTACTATCGAAACGTTTCAATGAGGGCAAAATGAACAAAACAATACTCCATGACATTCAACAAACTGCATATCTTTATTTTAGAAAATACACAAATCTGAACCCGGATTCCAAAGGGTTTGGCTTGGTTTTGGACCATTCTGAAAAACAACATGTCGCATCCATCGCAGGCACAGGTTTTTATCTGTCATCTCTTGTGATTGGTGTCGAACATGGTTGGATCAGCAAGGATGATGCCTTACAGGAAGCCATCAAGACGGTTCAGATGCTCAAAACATTGCCGCATGCCTTCGGGTTTTTTGCACACTTTTTGGAGTTTGAAACGGGTAACCGTCATGGAAAAACAGAATATTCAACCATTGATACAGCATTATGCCTATGTGGGTTACTCACGGTTGATGCCTATTTTCAAGATGCATTACTTGGAGCAGAAACCTCATTGTTGATGAACCGCCTGGACTGGGACAAACTGATCTTTGAACGTGATGGGAAGACGTTACTCCACATGGCTTATAATCCTGACAAAGATGGCGCTTATGTCGAGAAAAAACCAGGATTCATTCATCAGTGGGACATGTTTGCAGAACAACTCATGATGTATGTGATGGTCGCTGGAGAGAGACATCCAGATGCCATGAAACTCTATGAAGGATTTGAAAGAGTGAAGGGTTCTTATCAGGGTATTGAGTATATCTATTCGCCAGGGAATGCACTATTTGTCTATCAGTTTCCGCTTGCTTGGCTGAATCTGAAAGGCATCAAAGATCATCAAGGTATCTCATGGTTCGAGAATGCAAGCAAAGCGACGCTTGCACATCAAGCGTTTGCCATTGAACACAAAACATTCAAGACTTTTTCGAAAGATCTATTCGGTTGCTCGGCATCTGATACTCCACATGGTTACCGTGTTTGGGGTGCTTATCCAAATAGTGATCACCGTTTGAACACCGATGGTACGGTTGCACCATTTTCGATGATTGGATCATTACCCATGTGTCCGCATATCATCATGGAATCGATTGAAGCCATGAAGAACATCGAAGGACTCTGGGGACCTTGTGGATTTTATGATGCCTTCAATTTCGAAGGTGAGAAACCATGGATTTCCAAACGGTACTACGCCATCAATAAGGGTTTGGAACTTCTCATGACCAATGCGTATCTGTCACAGGATGTCTACAAGGCATTCATGAATCATCCGATCATCAAGATGGGATTGGAGGTTTTGAAATGGCAATGAATTGGTGGAAAAAAGCAGTTGTCTATCAAATTTATCCGTTATCCTTTCAAGATTCCAATGGTGATGGTATTGGTGACCTAAAAGGGATCATGACAAGACTGGATTATTTGAAACAACTTGGAGTCGATGTGATCTGGCTTTCGCCCGTCTATCAGTCACCGATGGATGACAACGGTTATGACATATCCGATTATTTGAAGATCGATCCAATCTTTGGAACAATGGATGACATGAAACTATTGATCGAAAAAGCCCATCAGAAAGGGTTGAAAATCATCATGGATCTCGTCCTTAATCACACCTCAGATGAACATTTCTGGTTCAAGGAAGCAAGATCTTCCAAAGATAGCAAATACCGCGACTATTACATTTGGAGTGATCAGATGTCACCGATTGGTTCCGTGTTTGGCGGACCCGCATGGACATTCAATGAGACTTCCAAACAATATTACTTTCATCTCTTTTCGAAAAGGCAACCTGATTTGAATTGGAAAAATGAGGCACTGAGAACTGAAATCTATAGAATCGTCAACACATGGTTAGATATGGGGATTGACGGATTCAGACTCGATGTCATCGATTTGATCGGAAAAGATGTCGAAAAGTTTCAACTCTCAGACGGACCCTATCTCTATCCTCATCTTCAAGAACTTTATGACACCTGTTTTAAAGGCCGTGACATCATGACCGTTGGCGAGATGCCGGGTCTATCGATTGAGCGTGCCAGAGACATCACGGAAAAGAAATTACTCGATATGATCTTTCAGTTCGCACATGTCGGATTGGATGAAATCCCCGGTAAAGGTAAATGGGCACTCAAACCACTCGATTTGGTCGAGTTCAAGCAAGTGTTCAACCATCTTCAACAGTTGATGCATGACAAAGGATGGAATTCGCTATTTCTATCCAATCATGACCAACCCAGAGTCGTAAGCCGTTATGGTTCAGAAATCTATCGCAAGGAAAGTGCGAAGATGCTTGCGACGATTTTATATGGCATGCAAGGTACACCCTACATTTACCAAGGTGAAGAAATCGGGATGACAGGCATTCGTTTTCAATCGATTGATGAGTATCAGGATATCGAAACGAAAAACATCTACGCCATCTTGAAACAAGAAGGTGTTGAAGAATCCAGCATCATGGCATCAATCTACAAGAAAAGTAGAGACAATTCCAGAACGCCATTCCAGTGGGATGATTCACATCAAGCTGGATTTACCACAGGAAAACCATGGCTTTCCGTCAATCCCAATCACCTTGAGATCAATGCCAAGAATGATATGAACGATTCCAATGGCGTTTATGTGTATTACCAAAAGTTGTTATCCATTAGAAAATCCATGGATGTCTTCACGTTAGGTGACTTTCAATTGCTAGTTCCCGATGATCCCAATCTCTTCATTTACGAAAGAACCTATGAATCTGAAAAAGTATTGGTGATCGGTTCATTTGCTGATCATGAATTAACCCTTCACTTAGAGAATCGTCCGATGTCACTCTTGATTTCAAATGCACCATCCGTCAAGATCGGAACAACCATGAAGATACCGCCTTATTATACTTGTATCATTAACATTGGAGGATTATGATGCCAACCATTAAAGATGTCGCTAAAAAAGCGGGTGTGTCGATTTCTACAGCATCTTATGCCATGAACAATCTACCAAACGTCCACCCAGACACCAAAGAACGGATCTTGCTTGCTGCCAAAGAGTTGAATTACTATCCGAATGGCATTGCCAGAAACCTGAAAACCAAGCGTACCGGTAACATCGGTGTGTTCATTTATGGGTTTGCAGGTCCAATCTTCAGTGATGTCTTGGAAGGCATCCGTCAAAAACTTCAAGAAAACAATTTCAATATCGTGGTGAGCTCCGGAAAATCGTCTTCAAATCTCTTGAAAGAACGTCAGGTCGATGGCGCAATCATCTTCGATGGTGAGTTATCCGATGACATTCTCATCACGTATGCCAATTACGGTATGCCACTTTATGTGCTAGACCGAGTCCTATCAGGAAGTAACATCTACACGTCAGTGATTGACAACGAAGGCTTAGTTTATCATTTCATTCGGCAGATGGTACAAAGAGGATATCGAGATTTCGCTTATCTCTCTGGACCTTCGGATGCGTTTAATAACAATCACCGCTATGATGGTTTCTTGCAAGCGCTCAAAGATGAACAGATTGAGACACATCAGTTCTTTCATGGCGATTTCACCATCAAAGGCGGTTATCAGATTGGTCTTGAATATCTCAAGATGACCAAACGTCCCAGATTTGTCTATTGTGCCAACGATGAATCCGCCATCGGATTCATGCAGGCACTCAGAGAATCAGGCGTCAAGATTCCAGAAGAAGTTGCTGTCGCCGGTTTTGATAATATTTACCTTGGTGAATATATCACACCGAAATTGACCACGATTGGTATTGATCACATCGAGTGGGGCAAAGCAGTTGCCCAAGCGATTGTCGATATTGTCACCAAACAAAAAAGCAAGGATGTCGGACATCCTGCAGGGTCCGTCATCATGAGGGAATCATGTTAAAAGCCATCATACCTTTAGAAAAACCAACCGATTTTGATGCGTTTTGGGCATCACAGATGAACAAAGTGAAATCCATGCCACAGGATGTGAACTGGATTTCAGAAGAGCATTTGGATGATGTGACGATCAAACGTTTTTCATGCCTGGGTTTCACGCATAACCGAATCTATGGATATGTGATGATGCCCAAACAAGGAGATCATTTTCCATGTGTTGTGACCCACCATGGATATAGATATCACTCAGGTCATTACAGTGAACACTTGCATTTTGTCGAAGACGGCTATATGGTACTTTCTTATGACTTTAGAGGACAATCCGGATTATCCAAAGATGATTTTCCTTATCAGTCCGGAGATTTCCATCTGATGACCAAGGGTATTCATGACATTCACGAGTATTACATGATGCATGTGTATATGGATGCGATTAGGATGATCGATCTTGCAAGACACCTACCCTATGTCAATCCTAGATACATCATCAATCACGGCGGATCACAAGGTGGTGGCGTTGCACTTGCAGTTGCCGCACTGGATCAAGATATCTTTGTCACACTGGCCGATGTACCGTCCTACAGTTATCTCCCAGGCAGACTGGAAACGAGAAATGGATCAGTTGCTGAGATTGCGACATGGATCGATCAGGGACATATCACCAAAGCAGATGCCTTAAAGACACTTTCTTATATTGAGTTGATCCATCATGCACCCTCCATCACATCACCAGTCATCGTATCCACCGGTGGGAAAGACATGATTTGCCCAGAAGCGTATTTCATGCCAACCTATCATGCCATTCAGTCAGAAAAAATGTTATATCAATATCCGGAAGCGGGTCATGAAGGTGGGGAAGACATCCACCTATCGATCAAACGCCAATGGATCAAGGAGCACATCCGTGAACATCAACAGCTTGATCAAAACACTCACAATTGAAGAAAAAATCGGACAACTGCTGCAGATTGCACCTTTCTTTTTCATCCAGGAACTTGAAAAAGAAGTCTCTGGAAACATCACAGATCTTCATCTGAATGAAAAGAAGATCTTCAGAGCAGGGTCTGTCTTAGGCATCGGAAATGCCACTGAGATGATCAGTGTCCAAAAACGATACCTTGAAAAAAGCACACACAAGATTCCACTCGTCTTCATGGCTGATATCATTCATGGCTATCAGACCATATTTCCGATTCCACTAGCGCTATCTACTTCATGGAATCCAAGTCTTTTTGAAACCATGGGACGAATCAGTGCGATTGAAGCGTCAACTGCAGGGATTCATGTCACGTTTGCCCCCATGGTCGATATCTCAAGAGATCCGAGATGGGGTAGAGTTGTCGAAGGTATGGGAGAAGATCCCTACCTGAATCAAGTCATGACATCACGTGCAGTCAAAGGCTTTCAAGGCGACGACATAAAGAAAGTTGGTCATATCGCTTCCTGTGTGAAACATTTTGCTGCCTATGGTGCTGTCGAATCCGGCAGAGACTATAATACCGTTGATATGTCCAGATCAAGACTTTTCAATGACTATTTGCATGGTTACAAGGCAGCCATCGATGCCGGTGCGAGACTCGTGATGACAGCTTTCAATGTCGTTGATGGCATACCAATGACTGTAAACAAACATCTCTTAAGAACAGTACTCAGAGATTTATGGGGATTTGATGGGGTCACGATTTCTGATTATGATTCACTACACCAGATCATCGATCACGGGGTTGCAGAAAATGACGAAGAAGCAGCGCTTCTTGGCATTCAGGCAGGCCTAGACATTGAAATGGCATCGATTTGTTATGTCAATTATCTAAAAGGCCATATCGAATCTGGCAGAGTTCAGGTGGCGTTACTCGATGAAGCCGTCTATCGCGTCTTGAAACTGAAAGACGATTTAGGACTTTTCGAAGATCCATTCAAAGGTGCAAGTGTTCAAAGAGAACAAGAACTGGTCAGGTCAGAATCACACTTAAGTGCAGCAAAACAAGCAGCGCTTGAATCCGCGGTACTCTTGAAAAACGATGGAACACTACCGATTCAAAGAGGACTTAAAGTCGCCATCATCGGACCTTACGCAAATACCAGACAAACCAATGGTCCTTGGTCATGGCATGGCAGAAATGACTTGAATGACACACTGGAAAATAGTTTGAACAGACTGGGTATCCAAGTCTCTCTGACCACACATCAGGATCAACCTGATTATACTGAACAAGAACTCAAGACACTAGAGGACGTTGATCTCATCATCCTTGCACTGGGTGAAAACGAACGTGAAAGCGGTGAAGCACACAACCGTTCAGACATCCGATTACCCAGACATCAAGAACGCTTTGTCAAGTTTGCAAAACGCATCATGAAGCCATCTGTCGTTGTTCTCTATCATGGCAGACCCCTTGATCTTTCAAACATCATGGATGCAAATTCAATCCTTGATGCCTACTATCTAGGCTCTAAAGCCAATGAAGCAATTGCAGAACTTTTGACAGGAGAATGTAATCCAAGCGGTAAGCTGACCATGACGTATCCGAAATCAGTCGGTCAGATTCCACTCTATTACAATCACCTGAATACCGGAAGACCGAAGATTAAAGGCATCGACAATGAATTTACTGGATACTATTTAGATATCGACAATGATCCACTGTTTGCATTCGGTTATGGACTCTCGTATTCAAACTTTGTCTATGGAAAGATGCGTCTATCTGCACATGATCTTGGCATGAATGAAATACTGAAAGTCGACATCGACATCACCAATGATTCAGATGTCGATGGTGCTGAAATCGTTCAACTCTACATCCGTGATCTGGTATCTTCCATCTCAAGACCTGTCAAAGAACTCAAAAGATTTAGCAAACAGAAGATTAAGGCCCATGAAACAGTCACCTATACCTTTGAACTTTCCAAAGATGATCTCAGTTATCTGGATGAAGTTGGCCATCAGGTCATCGAAGCTGGGCAGTTTGCGATTATGGTTGGAAAAGATTCACAGCACGTTCAAACAGAAATCATCAGACTTCACAAGGAGGTCAACTCATGATCATCAAAAACAACCCACAACTCAAGGAACTGAATGGTGGTGGCATCTCATTCCGCTTTTTGGAAACGGGAGATATTTTCGACATCAGTTATCAGGACAACCAGATCAATCTGGTCAGAGGTAATGGTATTGATGGATCGCTTGCCAATCTCTATCTTCGCGTCAAGACAGATCAAGGATATCAGTTCACACGATTGATCGGCAAACATTCGGAAAGTTACTTTACAACCGAAAAAGATCGCGCCATCTGGCGGGGGACGTTTCTAGAGATCAAGTATGCTGTCATCCTCACGATGAAAGAATTCCAGTGGGATTTCGAAGTCCTGTTGGATGGCTATACGCATCATCAGGCAGAAGTCTTCTACGGACAGGATGTCGCCATCCAATCGAGATCAGGCGTCTTGTCTTCAGAAC
>DITG01000087.1 GCA_002422045.1 Acholeplasmataceae bacterium UBA6190 | reverse complement strand
GCTTCATAGGTCAGTCTCGGATGAACATAGCGAAAACGGACCGATGATTCATCCATTTCGACGGTGATCCCCTCAATCCGCTCAAAAAAGTTGATCAAGTGATCCAAATCAATTTTACGGCTTTTTTCTTTGAAAAAATGAATATTAAAATGTGCCATACGTTCACCTACCTATGGTTCTAGTTTATCACAAATTCATCAATCGTTGTGTTATTCCTTGCTCATGATCTTCTTGAACCACTTGTGGTCCGTGCGATCAATCAGTAAGGGTGTAATCGAAATATAACCCTCATCATAGGCTTTGACATCGGAATCATCGGTTTCCAGATAATTGATGACAGAACTCTTGATGTGGAAAACATCTGCACGTTCGCTTTTCACGAATTCTGCATGTCCCATGCGTTTGCCCATGGTTGTAATCTTGACCCCTTTCGGTCTGACATGGGTCTCTTTGGGGAAATTGATGTTCAAGATGCCTGGTCCTTCATAGAGTTTCGCTTCAATGATTTCATCCATCAATTTGATGGTTTCATCATAAAGATACGCTAATTTTGTATGAGGTGCTGAAATGGCAATCGCATCGACACCTAAAACTTTCGCCTCAAGTGCAGCTGCGACTGTTCCCGAATATAAAACATCTTTGGCAATATTCATGCCATAGTTAATACCAGAAACCACCAGATCGAAATCGACATTGAACACTTTCAACCCAAGTCTTGTCGCATCTGCTGGCATGCCATCGACAACTAAGGTTGCAACCGAACCGAAAATCGGTTCTGTGATGAATGTTTCAATTCTGCTTTTGATGGTAATCGCATGTGATTTCGCACTCTGGTGATCCTTGGGTGCTGATACATAAACGTTTCCAAATGGTGCAAGTGCTCTGACCAATATGCCTAAGCCTTCAGCTTGGTATCCGTCATCATTGACAACCAGTATGTTCATCTTTATTTTCCTCCTAAGACGGTATTGCAACGATCGCACAATCCGTTTTCATGAACGTGATCCACCACGTTCCAGCATCTGTCACATGTAATACCTTCTGAAGGTGTGACTGTCACTTCGGTATCACTACCGACTTCAATATTGACTTTGGAAACGATGAGAACCTGATGAATCTTCATGTCGAGTTTCTTGATCGCATCCCATTGTTGCTGTGTGACAACCAAATGGACTTGGGCAGCCAGTGACTTGCCGATGATTTTTTGTTCTCTGGCCTCTTCAAGTTTCTTCAAGACAACATTTCTTAAATCAAAGAAGATATCGAAAGCAGCCATCAATTCAGGATTCTTGGGTCCGATCTGATGAGGTAGGCCTTCTAAGTAAACATCTTCAAGGTGTTCAAATGGCAAGAGCTGATAGGCTTCTGATGTTGTATGGGGGATGATGGGTGTGAGCAGTTTCAAGATGCCTGTGGTCATGTCATAAAGTGTTGATTGGACAGCTTTGCGTTCAAAGTCATTTTCTTTTTCAATATAGAGAATATCTTTGGTGTAATCGAGATAAAACGCTGAAAGTTCATTGGTCATGAACGGTACAACCATCCGATATACTCGATCAAACTGATAGTTTTCATACGCTTGTAGCGATTCTTCAATCAGTTTTGAGTATTTCTCAGTCATCACCCTGTTGAGCTGACCTCTCATCGAATAACCGATGTAATCTGTTTCCGGGTTGAATCCGTCTAGGTTTCCTAACATGAACTTGAATGTATTTCTGATCTTTCTGTAGCCTTCAGCAATCTGATTCATGGTCTCATTGGAGATTCTCACATCGCTTTGATAATCAACCGTTGCAACCCATAGTCTAAGCAGATCAGCGCCTTGTGTCTTCATGACCACCAAGGGATCGACCGTATTACCAAGCGACTTGCTCATCTTTCTGCCTTGTCCGTCTAAGACGAATCCATGGGAAACAACTTGCTTGTAAGGCGACTGTCCGAAAGCTGCAGTCCCTGTGATCAGTGATGAATTGAACCATCCTCTGTATTGGTCGGAACCTTCTAGATATAAGTCCGCAGGATAGGTGAGACCTCTCGATTCAAGCACACTGTGTGTCGTACCAGAATCAAACCAGACATCCATGATGTCTGTTTCTTTTCTAAAGATCCCGTTTGGAGAACCTTTGTGGGTATAGCCTTCTGGCAACAAGTCTTTGGCTTCTTTTTCATACCAAATGTCAGAACCATGCGCCTTGAACAGTTGTGCGATGTGTTCCAAGACGTCTTGTTCGAGGATTGCTTCACCGTTTTCAGCATAAAAGACAGGGATCGGAACTCCCCAGACACGTTGACGGCTGATGCACCAGTCTTCTCTGCCTTGAATCATGTTGGTGATTCTCAGTTCTCCCCAAGTGGGCAGCCATTTGACTTTCTTGACTTCGTCCAAAAGTTCATTTTTGAGCATTTCAATCGATGCGAACCATTGTGGGGTCGCTCTGAAAATGACTGGTTTTTTGGTTCTCCAGTCATGTGGATAAGAATGGGTAAATCTTTCTTTTTTCAGGAGTACTGAAGCATTTTCCAAAGCCTTGACAATTTCTTCGTTGGCGGTTTCATAGTAGAGACCTTCGAATACTCCAGCTTCTTTCATCATGAATCCCTTGTCATCGACTGGACAGAGAATATCTAGATCATAGACTTTTCCCACTCTGTAGTCGTCTTCACCATGTCCCGGAGCGGTGTGGACCAATCCAGTACCGTCTTGATCAGTGACATGTTCGCCTAAGATGATCGGAGAGATTCTCTCATAGAGTGGATGCTTGTATGTCTTGTATTCAAGTTCACTGCCTTTGAGAGACCCTTGAATCTTGACATGCTGCCAGGATAACTGATCTTTCAATGATGGTAGTAGCGTTTCTGCAACCACATAGGTTTGTCCGTCTGCTTCGACGACCACATAATTGAATCTCGGATGCACTGAAATCGCCAGATTGGCAGGCAGTGTCCACGGAGTGGTTGTCCAAATGAGATAAGATGCATCTTTCAACAGTCCGGTTTCACCAACAGCCTTGAATGCGACATAGACAGAAATCGATTGTTTGTCCTGATATTCGATTTCAGCTTCTGCAAGTGCTGACTCAGAGGAAGGCGACCAGTAGACTGGTTTCAATCCTTTATAAATCAGACCTCTTTTGACCATTTTGGCAAAGACTCTGATTTGCTCAGCCTCAAAATCACCCGTTAAGGTGACATAAGGATTGTCCCATTCACCCAAAATACCCAGTCTTTCAAACTGGACTTTTTGTTTTTCGACTTGTTCTTCAGCATAGGCTCTGCATAGTTTTCGATAATCGGATAACGACATTTCCTTACGGTTGATGCCCTTTTTGGTGACTGCCGTTTCAATCGGAAGCCCATGGGTATCCCAGCCCGGAATGTATCTGACGAGACTACCTTTCATCGTCTGGTATCTCAAAACAAAGTCTTTTAAGACCTTGTTCAGTGCATGGCCGATATGAATATCGCCATTGGCATAGGGTGGACCATCATGCAATATGAATGGCGTATTGTTCTTGTTTTTTTCTAATACCTTTTCATAGAGACTGATCTTTTTCCAACGCTCTTGAAATTCTACTTCTCTGACGCCTAGATTACCTCTCATCTGAAATTCAGTCTTTGGCATCAACAATGTGTCTTTGTAATCCATCTTCGTTCCTCCTGATTAAAAAATAAAATCGTCCTTCACAATCTAAGGACGAAAAATGACTTTTCCGCGGTACCACCTTAGTTCCGAATTGCTCCGGCACTTGATTTTAATCGATTGCTCCAAGGTGATACGCCCAAAATGAGTGGTCCTGAGCTTTCACCATCCTCAGGTCGCTAGAACATCATCAAGTTTGCTTGTCCTTTTCGACGCAATATTCTATTCTACGATTTCTTTCAAAAATTCATCCATCGATCCGTCATTATAGACATCTTTCGATGCAAACATAAATACTCTTTCCTGAACATTGACGATTTCGCCGGAGATGGCGTAAACCACTCCAGAAAAGAAAGCAATCGCCTTATTTGCCTGATCGATATCAAGCGGTTCAAAATTCAAGATGAGCGGTTTCCCTTGAATCATCTGATCGGCGAGTTTGATCAGGTAAGCATCGTCATCGGAGATCATTTTTTCGAAGATGATCTGTTCAGACTTCGGTATCACTTGTTGTTCAATTGGTGTCTGTTTCTTTTTCTTGGATACACTGAAGAGTCCCATGATGCCTCCTATTCGAGCAGTTCTTTGAATTTTCTGCCGATTCTTAAAAATGTTGCCCCATGCTTGAGTGCGATTTCATAATCATCTGACATGCCCATCGATAACTCTTTGAGTCCAAATGAGTCACCTAATGCCTTCAACATCATGAACGCCTTCTCGGTTGATAGGTTGTCAAAAGCCTTGCCAATGGTCATCAAACCGATTATCTCTATTT
>DITG01000036.1 GCA_002422045.1 Acholeplasmataceae bacterium UBA6190 | reverse complement strand
CTCCTTGAACTTGAAAAAGCAGAAAACAGACTCACCTCTCATGGATTCCTAGAAGGCATGCCAGGTGCAGAACAACAGCTCTTCCAGATGAGAAGTGAGCAGCCCTCTCAACTCTTCATCGGACTCATTCAGTCCTATGATCCGAAGACTCAAATCGCAGTCATCGAACAGCGTAATCATTTCGAGGTCGGTCATGATTTGGAAGTACTCCTGACCGATGGTTCAGTCAAAACATTCTTCTTAAGTGACATGCATGATATGAGTGATGTTTCAACACCTGTAGCAAGACATCCGAAGCAGTTGCTCAAAATCAGAATTCCTTTTCCGGTTGAGCCTTATGCCATGCTCAGGAAGGCATAACATGCAGACTTTTGAAAAAAATGGGAAGATCCTCCCTTATCAGATCATCGTCAAAAAAAACAAGAATTCATATTTCAGAATCCGTAACGGGATGCTTGTCATCACGACCAACAGACTGACCTCCAAAAAGACGATTTTAAGTTATATTGATTTCAAGTTTGATCAATTCTATGATCAGTTGACCAAAGACAACCATCAAGAACCTTCGCATGAGATCATGTTATGGGGTAATCCCTACAAACTGATCGTTGAATCTGGCAGATTTGCCTATGTGATTGATGCTAGTGAAGTGTATGTGCGCTCACAACTCTCAGATATTGAAATGATCAAGAAAAGAATCTATCTTTCTGAACTGAAAAAAGCACTGATCACACTTTTACCTCCAGTTGAAGCTGTAGTCCATTCACACGGCATATCACCTAAGCCCATCAAACTCAAGTACCTGAAAAGCAAATACGGATCCTATCACAGAAAGCACATGGAAATCACGCTGAACACCTTTTTGGCAAGACTCCATCCCATCTACACAACGTATGTGCTCTATCATGAGTACGCACATGCCAAAGTCTTCGATCATTCGAAGCATTTCTATCAACTCTTAGGCGAATTCATGCCAAAACACAAGGAATATCAAAAAGCACTCAAAACATATGTCATTTCATGACAAAGTGTAGTATAATAATGAAGAAATTTAAGGAGGACCACCATGGCCGTCAAACAACTGTTTCAACTGACTCAAGAAGGGGTCGACAATCTCAACAAAGAACTATCACATCTCAAAGACGTCAAGCGCGGAGAAAACCTAGAAGCGCTGAAGGAAGCGAGAGCACAAGGCGACCTTTCTGAAAATGCGGACTATGATGCTGCTCGAAATGAACAAGCGCGCATCGAATCAAGAATCGCAGAAATCGAAAACATCTTAAAAAATGTCAAAATCATCAAATCAACATCTGAAGATATCGTCAATATCGGAAAGATTGTGACTGTACGTTTTGTCGAAACCAATCTTCAAAAGGAATTCTATCTCGTCGGATCAATTGAAGCTGATCCAAGACTTTCCAGAATCTCCATTGAATCTCCGATCGGAAAAGCAATGCTCAACAAGGCTGAAGGCGACGTCGTCGAAGTCAAGACAGAAGCTGGAAAAATCTTTGAAATCGAGATCGTGGAAATTAAATAATGGCAGTATACAACAAGTGTATTCCGTTAACTTACAACACATCCATATTTGACATCAATTACCAACACTTGAAAGAGCAAGGGATAAAAACCTTGTTTTTTGACTTAGATAACACCATCATCGGTTATGATGAAAGTGAAATTTCACCTTCGCACATCCGCTTTTTTAAGGCGTTATCCAAATCATTTCAAATCGTGATCATTTCCAATTCAGGGAAAAAAAGAGTCGCTCCCGCACTTGCCAAGACAGACTTGAAGTATGTCTGGCATGCCAAGAAACCACTCAAATTCGGATTCAAAAAAGCACTCAAGATGGTTTCCGGACAGAAGTCTGAAACCATCCTGATCGGTGATCAGCTGATGACCGATGTCCTGGGAGGGAACCGTTATGGCATATCCGTCATTCTGGTGCGCTCTGTCAAACGAAAATCTGACCGCTGGATCACTCAGTTCAACCGGAAACTTGAAAAAATGGTCATCCGAAAAATCAAGGCTAAATTGCCTGCACTCTATGATGAAAGGTTGAAAGCCTATGTCAACGATCATGCGGTGTAAGGGTTGCGGGGCATCACTTCAGACGACAGAACCCTCAAGAGTCGGATATGTGGGATCACTGGATCATGAGTATTGCCAGTCCTGTTTCAGATTGATGCACTATGGCGATTCAACAATTCATTTTCATCCTGAAGATTTACCATCGCTTCCGGAACATTCTGTCATCTTGATGGTGAGTTCTGTGCTTCATCTTGACCTTCTGTTTTCTCATCCGGTCTGGCGTTATCAAAGCGAAGCGAAATTCATCTACATCATCAATCAAATCGACTTGTTACCCAAGGATACCAATCTGGATTTACTCCTTCAAAATATCATCAGAAAAGCGAAATCGATGCAAGTTCCCTATGAAGATATCATTTTGATGTCTGCGAAGAACCGTTTTGACATCGATCATCTCAAATCCTATATCGCATCATTTGCAAGCCGTAACATTTATTTGTTAGGTGTACAAAACAGTGGTAAGACCACACTCTTCAAAGCACTCACCAACGATCTTAAGGCGCTAGCCTTCAAGAAAGCTGGACTCACACAAGAAGCACTTGAAGGATTGATGGGTGAGCAAAAAATCATTGATATGCCAGGGCTTTATCAAGGTGGGTATCTGCATCATCTACTGCCCTACACTGTCTATAAGAAATTGATTCCGGATACTGAGATCCGTCCTAAAATCTATACCATGAACAAAGGGCAGAGCGTCTTCATCGAAGGCTTGATTGCTGTGACATTATCGACTGAAACACAACCTGTTGTTTTCTATCTTGAAAATAACATCACGATTCATAAAACCAATGACAAGCGGATTCCTGAACTGATCAAGGATAAGGAAAACCAGTTCAAGATCTATGCGGAATCCTATGAGGAAAAATCATTTAGAATTATTGATCAGAAAATGCAAATCACACTAGCTGACATGGGATTCATTCATGTGACAGGACCCTGTCACTTGAAGCTTATTTACCCCAAAGGCTTGCATCTATCACTTTCAGAGGCACTCTTCCAATGATAGAAATCATCAAAAGAGCTGAAGAAAAGCTCAAAGACCATCCCAATCGACTCAAACATGTCATTGGTGTTGCAGAAACAGCAGTCAAACTGGCACTGATTCATGGTGTGGATCCGGATAAAGCTAGGATTGCCGGATACTGGCATGACACATCCAAATACGATGACATCCATACACAAACCAAAGACTTGGATACTGAAACCATCGAACGTTACAAGACCCATCCCGTGATCTATCATGCGCTTGCTGCAGCAAAATCACTCGAAAGGGAATTTGGCATTCATGATGAGGAAATACTGTCTGCGATCAGATGTCACGTCTGGGGAAACAAAGTGATGAGCACACTGGATAAAATCATCTTTGTTGCTGATTCTTGTGAACCCAACCGTGGGTTTGAAGATTCTATGATGGTGTTCCAACTGGCAACTGAGGATCTAGACCAAGCAATGATTTACTGCATGAAACAATCGATTGAACATGTGATCGACAAAGGAAAAACACCTTCGATCGATCAATTAGAGGCTTACGAATACCATATGGAGGAAAAGCGTGGAAAAACTCAACATACTCATTGAAACACTCGAAGATCTGAAGGTCAAAGACTTAGCTGTCTATGATTTTCAAAACGAATCACCATTTTACCAATACTTTATCATTGCCACAGTCAACGAAAGACAGGGCAGTGCAGCAACCAATTATGTCAAAAAGGCATTACTCGCCGATGAAATCAAAAACATCGAAGGCAAGGGTGGCAGTTGGACGTTGATTGACTGTCATGAAGTCATCATTCATCTCTTTAAAGAAGAAGACCGGAAGTTTTATGGTTTCGATCAAAGACTCCTCGGAACGAAGAGAATCAAATAATGTTTGCCAGAGCCTATGACATCTTGATGTCGGATGTCGATTATGGTGCCGTATATCAATGGATCAGTTCATATCTCAAACCTGATGATTTTATCATCGATGCAGGATGTGGAACAGGTTATCTTTTGCTAGAGTTGATTCAGCGTGGACATGATGCGATCGGAATCGATATCGATCCATCGATGCTCGCGATTGCGACTGAAAAATTCAGAAGCGAACATTTATCCGTAGCACTTTATGAACATGATCTGAGAACACCGATGGCAGCCAAAGCCGATGTGATCTTGGCGATGTTTGATGTCATGAATTACATGAAAGGTGTCAAAGAAGTGATGAGACACTTCAAGCAAGCGCTCAATCCAGGGGGCAGACTCATCTTTGATGTTTACAAAATCGAAGTCTTAAGTGATTATGACGGATACGAAGAAGAAGATGATGAACCCTTTCACTATGTCTGGAAAATCGATACTTACGGTCATATGATGAGACATCGTGTGACCATCGGTGATGAAACCGATGTCATCAGACAGTATGTCTACCCGATTGATTATTATCTAGATATCTTGAAATCGCTCGGTTTTCACTATGAAATCAGTGAAGGACTCGATCCAAGAAAGCATATGGTTGTCGCATATCTCTAAAAGTTAAGTAGTGAAAAAACGGAGGCGTATCATGGGAAAAACATTGATTCTATATTATTCTTATGAAGGTCACACGGAAAAAGTCGCCCAAATGTTCACATCATACTTGAATGCCGATCTCAAACGGATTCAACCCATCCATGAAATGGCTCAAAAGGGGTTTGGCAAGTATGTCTGGGGCGGCGCGATGGTTGTCATGAAGAAAGAACCAGAACTGAAACCACTCGGTATTGATTTTTCTTTGTATGATACGATTTGGATCGGAACTCCGGTTTGGGCATGGACGTTTACACCACCCATTCTGACTTTACTCAAATCAGATTTGATTCGAGACAAGCACATCGTGTTCTTTTATACGCATGATGGAGGTCCCGGACACATCGAGAAAAAATTCTTGAGTTGTCTGCATCCTTCGAATCGCATGCTTGGCGCTATCGGATTCGAATCGATTGACGAGCATCCCGATCAATTGGCAACCAAGATGGAAAATTTCATCCAAACACTACCTGAATCCTATAGAAACAACAGATGAACCCGAAAGGGTTTGTTTTTTTAAAGTAAATGAGATTATTGCCCTCTAACATAAGTCAAGGAGGGATCATATGAAAAAAGCGATGTTCACAACCTTGGGACTGATGATTCTCGGGTGTATCTGGTTATTTCCAAGACATGAAACAACCGAACTTGTTCATCAAGTTGCTGTTTATCCAAAATCATTTGTCGTTGAAATCACAGGTGCAGTCTCATTACCTGGGAGGTATGTCTTTTTTGAACCTTTGACGGTTCGAGAGGCACTCATGTATGGTGGCGACTTGTTACCGGATGCGGATTTGACTGGCATCATGTTTTCAGATGTCATTTCCAGTCAAAGAACCCTCAGGATTCCAAGTATCCATGTCGATACCAATACGACCATCGTTGTCATCAATATCAACAAAGCAAGTTTCAAAGAACTGATCACCATACCATCGATGACAGAGACCAGAGCGGCATCACTTATCGTCTATCGTGAAGCGCATGGTGCATTCCAATCGATTGATGAATTGATTCATGTCAAACATATCGGGATATCTACCCTTGAAAAAATCAGACCTTACGTCACTGTTGGCTGATTGTCATCTTGAAGTTTATGCATGGGTATTGTTTATCCTTGGTTTTGAATTTCCCATCTTATGGGTATTTTTGGGTCTTTATGTTTTTTTCTTGAGAAGACAGATCCGGTTTCAACTCCTTATTGGATTGATGATCTTTGGATTTTTGGGCATTCAATGGATCGAAAAAGAGCAAGCACCTGACCTCATCATTGGCCAAGGCAAGGTCGTGGATATCGAAGAGATGATGTATGGAAAACGCGTGACATTCAAAGTGGATCAGAAACACTATCATGTTTATCTCTATCAGGACGTCGAACTGGGTGATGTTTACTTCATCAAAGCGAAAGTCGAACCTTACCGGAAACAGACAGTTCCCAAAGGATTTGATGCACATCAGTATTATCAGTCCCAAGGTATTTTAGGCAAACTGGTAATCGAAGAGATGACTTGGATCAGATCAGGATTTCACATCTTTAGTTTCAGGATGCAACTGATCGAAAAAACATCGTCTCTGAAAAGTCACCAGATGATAGCTTCCCTCGTTTTCGGAGAATCTGACTGGGATGAAAACGCTGAAAAATCTTACCGTTCTTTAGGAATCATGCATCTGTTTTCCATGTCAGGACTGCATATCTATGTCTTGCTTGGATTTTTGAAGAAGATCATGTTTCACTTGAATTTAAACGAAAGATTCCAAAAAGTGTGTGTCATGCTTTTTCTGTTATCGATGCTCTATCTGTATCAGGGATCACATGCGATCTTGAGAATTGTGCTGATGACTTTGCTTATTGAAATCAATCTGAAGTATCAATTCGAGCTCACAGGACTTGATAGGATTCAGATTGTGTTCATCCTCATGATGCTCATGAATCTGCACTTGCTCATCCACCAAGGTTTTTGGATCATCTATCTGATTGTCAATGTCATTCATCTATCAGAATTCTTGTTCAGGCATTTGGACTTCTATACGAAAAAGATGGCTGTGACGAGTATCGTTCAAATGACGATATTGCCCTTTACAAGGCTATTATCACCGATGATGATTCCGATTTTTCCACTACTTCAGATCTTGTTGACTTATGTGTTTGCACCACTTTCGATTGCAGTCCTTTTCTTTCCATTTCTCGATGAACCCTTCTATCGCATCATCGAAATGACCAATCTCTGGATTGCCTTCTTATCAAATCGAAACGTCAGTCTGTCACTACCTGTCTTATCGGTGATTTGGGTGATCATGTATTTTCTCATTTGGGTGATGCTCTTGAAATCGAAAGACTGGATTGGAAGAGTTTCGAAACTCATCCTCTTGATGTGCATTTTTTTCATCCCAAGTCTTCAAAGTAGAGACGATCAAGTCATTTTTCTCGATGTCGGACAAGGTGACGCGATGCATATCAGAACGCATGACTGCAATCTGGTGATTGATGCTTTCAAAGGGACCTATGACTATCTTGTCAATCACGGTATCAGACATCTGGATGTGCTCATCTTGACACATTCGGATATCGATCATACTTTTGATGCCAATCAAATTCTATCCTCAATTCGCGTGGATCAGTTGGTCCTTTCTGCCTATGAT
>DITG01000048.1 GCA_002422045.1 Acholeplasmataceae bacterium UBA6190 | reverse complement strand
TGAATTCTTTTCCGCCTTCGCCTGCCAAGACATACTTCTTCGTTTCTTTGTTGAAGAATTCAGAAGATGCAACATCCATGCCTAAGAAAATATCTTGTCCTGGAACATAGCCAGCTTTCTTGATTGCTTCAATGATGACTTGTAAAGCTTCTTCGTTTGAACCTAGGTTCGGTGCGAATCCGCCTTCATCGCCTACGCTTGTGTTATAGCCTTTGGACTTTAAGACACTCTTTAAATTGTGGAACACTTCAACGCCCATTCTGATCGCTTCTTTGAATGATTTCGCGCCGACTGGAAGAATCATGAATTCCTGGAAGTCAACGTTGTTATCCGCATGAGATCCGCCGTTGATGATGTTCATCATCGGAACTGGAAGTTGTTTCGCATTGAATCCGCCAAGATATTGGTAAAGTTCAACACCTAAGAAATCTGAAGCTGCTCTTGCACAAGCCATGGAAACACCTAGGATGGCGTTTGCACCAAGCTTGGACTTGTTCTTGGTACCGTCAAGTTCGATCATGAGATGGTCGATGGCAACCTGGTTGGTTACGTCAAAACCGATCAGCTCAGGTGCAATGACTTCGTTCACATTGTGAACAGCATTTAAAACACCTTTGCCCAAATAACGTTTCTTGTCACCGTCTCTAAGTTCAACGGCTTCGTGTTCGCCTGTGGAAGCTCCTGATGGGACGATTGCGCGTCCAAAAGCACCTGAATCTGTGTAAACTTCAACTTCAATCGTTGGATTTCCACGTGAATCCAGAACTTCGCGTGCGTAAATATCACTGATAAATGGCATAGTTTCACTCCTCTATTTAGTTTATTTGCCTATGTTTCTACTACAAATCATTATACCAAAAAAACTGATGAATCCAATCAAAAGAAGCATAAAAACGTTTACTTGACAGATCTGTATGCATAAAACGATGCAGCAATGAAAAAGATGACTTCAATCACGTTCATGAGTCTGTAAAAAGATAGATTCAGCGGATTTAAAAATGTGAAATGGACCAAAGGATTTAAGAATCTCAGATAGAGTGTTATATCTGTGACGCCATTGACAAAGAAAAATCCGTAAAGTGATGTCAGTTGCATGATATAAAATGAGATCCATAAAAAGAGCACTGCCAAGATTTGAAATCCAATGTGTCCTGAATACATAGTCCTTTTGAATCGTTGATACAAAGCATATGCAATCAAAAACAACAACAGCCATTGAAATGACATATTGAGCACATAACTGAGTAATAATTCAATGGCACCGATGAGCAAACCGCCAAAAAAAGAGATGATGATGCCCTGTTCAATCACGGGCATCAAATCGTCTCGATGGATGAAGTTTTTAAACCGATGGTTTGAACTCATGGATAACCTCTTTAGAGAAAAACATCTATTATAATTCTAGGTACTTGATTCTGGGTTTCAAAAGCATGAAGACAATCGATACCAAGATACCTTTGGTTAAGTTAAATGGAATATAAATCACGAACAGTGCCCAGAAATACTGACCCCACGTGAATGGTGAGTCTGGGATAAAACTGAAGACATGGAAATGGAGTCTTCCGCTGATGGATAAAACGGGAACATATGGGTTTGGGAGTGTATAGTAAATCGGTGTTGTGATGAAAAAATTGAGTGCAAACAAGATAACCGTCAAGATGACTGCAATCAGTGCAGTGGTCACAATCGTTTCTTTGAGCTGGTGCTCATTGCCATTCATGCTCACTTCATAAATGAGTGGCTTTTCATTCAATTTCAATACTTTTCTGGATAAGTTGTAGGCAATGATGATCGCAAAGGATGCGAACATCGCAATCATTTCTCCAACCAATCCATCCGGAGAAAATCCGTTGAAGAGTCTCCGAGCCAAACTGCGGATCAAGACAACAAACAAAGTTTCTTTGGTCCCCAGAACAATCAGTGCGACAAGAATCGCCACTTCACTGAAATCGAGTTTCAGAAAGCTCGCACCTGGCACTGGCCACGTGATTTCCACGAGTCCGAGTACAATCGATACCGCAGCAAGCGATACCACGTAAAGCATCTTCTTTAAGCGTAAGTAATTTGACATGATGTTGTTTAACCTCCTTATGGTAACAAAAATCGCCAAATCACTTCGGCGATAAAAGAACGTCAAAAGACATCTCTTCTTCCATCCAGACTTTACTGTCGGTCCTTGAGTTACACAAGGTCTGCCCGAAGGCTCGCGGACTATACCGCCGGTCACGAATTTCACGTTGCCCCGAAGTTATTCTATTACGACTTCATTTTATCACTATTTACAAAAAATGCAATCACTGACCCTTGAAAACGTTTTTTTTGTATAACGATTCCTTCGATTCTTGAAAATCAAGTATAATGAAGTTGACCAAATCGTTCGAGGAGCATACACATGAATAAAAAATTTGCAGGACTCATCATCATGGATGGCTACGGGCTCGCACCTGCGAGTGCATCCAATTCCGTATCACTGGCAAAAAAGCCATTTTTAGACAAGTTATTTCAAGAATATCCAAACAATGTCTTACAGGCAAGCGGCGAAGATGTCGGTTTACCTGAAGGTCAGATGGGTAACAGTGAAGTCGGCCATTTGAATCTGGGTGCCGGAAGAATCGTTTATCAGTCACTGACCAGAATCAATGTTGCCATCAAAGATGGTTCATTTTTTCACAATCAGGCATTCTTGGATGCCATTCAGTTTGCTAAAGATCACCAAAGCAATCTCCATATCTTTGGACTTGTCTCCGATGGCGGTGTCCATTCGTATCCCACACACATTCAAGCACTCCATGACTTAGGTGTCTCACAGGGTGTCAAACCCTATCTTCATGCGTTCATGGATGGCAGAGATACCGCTCAAACCTCAGGACTGGGATTCTTAAGAGATCTGATGAACAAAGGCATGCGGGTTGCAACCGTCTCTGGCAGATATTACGCGATGGATAGAGACAACAACTGGGATCGTATCCAAAAAGCGTTTGACAATATGGTGCTTGGTACCGGACCAATATTCTCCAATGCATTAGAAGGCATTCAGGCTTCTTATGATCAAGGCGTGACCGATGAATTCATTTTGCCATTCGTGGTTGACAAAGAAGGTCTCATCAAAGATAACGATGCCATCATTTTCGCTAACTTCCGCCCGGACAGAGCGATCAGAATTGCAACCGCATTCTCTAATCCTTTAGCGACCAAGATGTACAAGACAGCTGGAAAAGCAGATTTTGATCCTTCACATGCACCTAAAAACATTTTCTTTGTTTCCATGATGCACTATAATGAAACCGTCAAGGGTCCTTTGGCCTATGAACTTCAGACACTGGATAACCTATACGGCGAAGTGATTGCCAATGCAGGACTAAAACAGCTTCGTATCGCTGAAACCGAAAAATATGCACATGTCACCTTCTTCTTTGATGGTGGATCTGAAAAGGATCTGAAGGGATGCACGAGAATTCTTGCTGAATCTCCAAAAGTTCCAACCTATGACTTACAACCTGAAATGAGTGCATTCGAAGTCAAGGACAAGGCTGTCAAAGCCATCTTGACTGGTGAATATGACACCATGATCTTAAACTTTGCGAATCCGGACATGGTTGGTCATACTGGATCAATTGAAGCAACCACGAAAGCGGTTGAAACCGTGGATCAGTGCACCAAGGAAGTCGTTGAAGCGATTTTATCGATTGGTGGGGTTGCGATTGTTCTTGCCGATCACGGCAATGCTGAAAAGATGAGAGACGAATTCGGTCAACCTCATACCGCGCATACCACGAACTTGGTTCCTGTTGTGATCACAAAACATGATGTGAAACTGGGCACTGGAGCACTCTGTGATGTCGCACCGACCTTACTTGATTTACTCGGCATTGATAAACCAAGAGAAATGACAGGCAAGAGTCTGATCATCAAATAGTCTTCACCACATCAAGCCAAAGAAAACCTAAATAACATAAAGAGCGTATGCTAATCCTATGGATGACTCAGTAGAGTTCACATAGGCTAGAATAACGCTCTTTTTTATCTTGATTTGAAGTCCACCCTTATCGAACATACTTCACGTATGATTCGATGTGGTATTGATGAGTTTCTCTACTTTTCGCTGAAGCTGAAGGACACTTGCCCAACTGTATCTGCATAATTCATCACGTAAACGTAGTAAGTCCCTTGTTCTAAGTCAATATCTCCCCATCGAACTAAGGTGTATTTCGAAGAATTTTCACTATGTTTGATGTAGAAGAGGACGTTGAATATGCCTGAAAACTCAAAATGATACGTTTTGGTCTCGAGGATTGTCAGCTTAAAGAAATCAAAGTCGGTCATATACTGTAAATCAGCCATCATGGTCTGTCCAAGTATGATTTCTGCGAGATCATCTTTGACATAGTTAGGATGATCATCTGGAATCAATGTCGTCTCAGGTGTGATGTCTTTGGTATGGTTTTCATATGAGAACTCAAACGTTAATCTCGCTTGTTCATATCTGTCATTCAGTTTTAAATTGATTGGATATTTGAGTGTCGCATATTCTTGAAAATCAATGATAATCGATTGGAACGATTGAGGTGTCGTTTCATTCATGATCACTGTGATATCGAAGACGACAGCAGAAAGATCAGCTTGCTCATCAGCTATGATCTCTGGCTTCATGCCTTCATCAATGTATGTGAGGATGCTTTGATGATCTGTCATCATTTCCAAATAGGTTAGTGAAAACTGATACATGCTGTTTTGCATCGTCACTTGATCCTTATTGATTTTCTTCAATAAGGAGAATGATGGATGATTAAAATCGACAATGTTCAGGGTTTCAGGCGTTACAGGATTGGCCTTGTAAAAATTGTCGCCATGTTTATAAATGAAATAAGGCCCTTGATTCAATAGTGCGATGCGATACATGACTTCGCCAAAAGTGTCAGTGCCATACGCTTTGAGAAAGGGATCATCAAATAAAACTTGATAGCGATGTTTGTTAAATCCTTTAAAGTAGACAGCATCGGTCATCAACTCCGTATGCATTTGATAGTTATCTCGGCTGTTGATATACTCAAAACCGACTTTAAAGACTTCATGAATTTGATCTTCGATGGTTTCGACCACTTCCGGTGTTTCGGTAACTACAGGTGTTTCGGTGTTTTCACATGCAGCGATACCAAACATTAGACTGAAGACTGTAGCAAAAAAGAAAAGACGCTTAATCAGAATAGTCATGAACATTCCCCTTTGTGTTTTCATTGACTCAATTATAGCATAACCCAGAAAGAAAGTTAAAAATCCATCAAAAAACTCTCAATTTTTCTGATGGATCCAATCGTTTTTCAACACATATGATTCATTGATCATTGTATTGTTTATGATCAAAAGAAAATCCCCCGATGAAAAACATCTCCAATGGGTCATTGGAAAAGTCTATCCAGGGGAATTGATTGATTTAAGAATCAAAAACAATGTTTAGTCTTGTGTAATCTCCATCACATCTAAATCATAACCGATTCTTTTGACAGCATCGACAAGTTCAATTTCATTCGCATCCTTATCGTCATACACAATCTTACCTACTTTTGAGGCCATGTCATACTCAAAATGCTTCGCACCGGAAGAGTAAAGTGCATTTTCAATCGATGTCATGCAACCGGTACAGTGTAATAACTTTTTCAAACTGACAACCAGGACTGGCATACGGTTTCCTCCTATTAGATCAAGTGTTTCAAATAATAGTCGATGATGCTTTGAGTGCCCTTGTCTTGATATCCCTGATCCGAAAGCATCTGATAAGCTTTTGCAACGGTTTCAACCACTTCAAGTTTTAAATCTTTCTTTTCTTCTAAGACAAGTTTCAAGTCTTTCAAGAAATGTTTCACATAAAAACCTGGCTGATGATCGCCTTTGATCATCTTCATGCCGTTGTATTGGGCTTGCCAAGAATTGGCAGAGCCTCCTGTGATGACAGAAAGCATGCGCTCAAGATCGAGCCCTTTGTCTTTTGCATAGACTAATGCTTCTGCGACACCCATGACATTGCCTGCAATCACGGTCTGATTTGCCAGTTTCGCATGCATGCCAGAGCCGGGTTTGCCCATATAGGTGATGGTTTTACCCATCAGTCTGAAGAGGGGGAGTACACGATTGAAGATGTCTTCATCGCCACCCACCATGATGGAAAGGGTTGCGTTGATGGCACCGATATCACCGCCAGTGACCGGTGCATCCAGCATGAATAGACCTTGGGCTTTGGCCATCGCATAAAGTTCGATGGCCAATGTCGGAGACGATGTCGTCATATCGACCAAAATGGTATTCGGTCTGACATGTTTCATCACTTCAAGATAGACGTCTTTGACATCATTAGGGAACCCCACAATCGAAAAGACGATATCCGCATCTTTCACACAGGATTCAATACTGTGATATGCCTTGACTTCGGGTTCTAATGCTTTTGCCTTATCAAAGTGTCTGTTGTAAACAGATACTGCATAGCCGGCTTTGGCCAGATGAAGCGCCATGGGTTTCCCCATCACGCCAGTTCCAATCCAGGAAATCTTCATACGCTAACCTGACTTCTTTCCAATAACCATGCAATCACATCTTGAAAGACTTGTTCGCGGTCCAGATCATTGAAGATTTCATGATAATTATCGGGATAGATGATCAGTTTCTTGTCTTCCATTGGAATCAAAGACAGCAAGCGTTCCGAGAATTGAAAAGGAACAATCTTGTCGTTTCCGCCGTGCAAGATGAGGACAGGTGTCTGATAGTCTTTGATATTTCTGTTCAAATATCTGACACCGCTGACAAACATGTTGCCAGCGAGTGAGAAATGAAATTTCTTGAGGTTGAGTGGGTCTTGGATGTATGCTTCTTCGACGGCTTTGATCCGTGAGAGTTGATCATCGGCAAAATTGGTCTTCTTGGTCATGAAACCAAGCCATTTGTAGCCGATGAAGCGGAAAGGGAGTACATCCTTGATGAAGTGTGTCGGTGCGGCTGAAGAAATGATACCATCAGCATCCTGATACTTGACGGCATACATGTTGACAATCATGCCACCCATGGAGTGACCGAGTAGAAAGATTTTCTTTGGGTTCAGCTTCTTTTCTTCAACGACCAGTGCATGAAGATCATCAATGAATTGATGGAAACTCTTCAAAGCACCACGTTTGCCTTGGCTTTGACCGTGGCCTCTGACATCATAACGCACGACAGAAAATCCTGCACCGTTCAGTTTTTCAGTGATTTCCTGATATCTGCCTGAATGTTCAGCAATCCCGTGTGTGATGATGACGGTTCCTTTGGCATTTTCGACATCATCTCTTTTGACATGTAATAGTATGTGATTGATTAGCATCGTAACAGCTCCTTTGCCTTTATTATACCCAAAAACAGGACAAAGCGTGTCAATTCGTGATAAGATATGAGTAATCATCCTAGTGAGGAATGTATGTCATGAAAAAGTTAATCCTATTCTTATTGATTTTATCCATCTTCATCATGATTCCAATCCAAAGGGTTTCCGCAGATACGGGTCCTAGACCGACCTTGGAGGTCGAAGTGATCGGCTTAGGCAAACCTTTCTATATCGATATTCTGGTGCTCGCTGAAGCCGATCAGGAACAAATCTCAGAAGTCAGAGATATCATGAGCAGTCAAGGGTCCTATTATGGTCGTGTCGTTCCTGAAGCGCTTTATTTTGTCCGAGCAAACGATTATGTTCCAATGATTCTTACGACCAAGGCACCCACCTATTACAGGTTGAACATGGAAAACGAACATCTGTTTACCTTGAATGTACCTCAGTCGTTTAAGATACTGTTGTTATTCGAAGATGGCAATTACATCACTTCAAAACTGATTGAGCCTTCGTTATTCAATTCAAAAATTAGGGTCTCCATGACCAATGTCGATACACTGATCACTCAGACCGATGTTGGTTCGGTTCAAGAAATATTTCCGGTTGCAACCATGGCATTTGACTTATCCCTTCGCATTTTAGGAACGATTGTGGTTGAATTCTTGGTCCTTGTCTTATTTGGCTATTTTGAAAAGAAAAGTTATCTCTTTGTCATGTACATCAATTTATTCACTCAAGTAACGCTCACGCTTTTCATGTTCGTGACCAAGTTTTATTTTTCTCCAATCATTGGAGAGCTGATTGTGCTCCTGGTTGGTGAAGCATTCATCTTCACTTTTGAAATTCTGATTTACAGGAAATATTTGAAAGAACATGGGAAAAACAGAGCTGTGCTCTATGGGCTCATCGCCAACACAGTCAGTTTACTTGCAAGCTTTTCCATTGTCATCCTCTACATCAACTTCTAAACCCTGCACGGCATCATTGCCGTGCTTTTTATTTATAATAAAGAAGTAAGCATCATCTTCTCATATAAAATAAAATTTTGTTGTATAATGAGTATAGAAAACGCTTTTAGGAGATATCAATGAAAACAACTGCGCTCTACGAAAAACACCTTGCGTTAAACGCGAGAATGATTGAGTATGCTGGATTTTCAATGCCCTTGTCTTATGCAGGTATTACGGAAGAGCATCTGGCTGTCCGTACTGGCATGGGCATTTTTGACGTATCGCACATGGGTGAGTTTTTAGTGGAAGGAAAAGATGCACTGAAGTTCGTGAATCACATCGTCACGAACATCATTCCAGAAGATTTCGCTAAAGTCACTTATGCATTGTTTTGCAATGAAGAAGGCAATGTCGTCGATGACTTGCTGGTTTATGTCATCAAGCCCGAACAAGTGCTTTTGGTTGTCAATGCCGGCAATATCGACAAAGATTTTGATTGGGTCGTTCAGCAAAGTCAAACTTTCGATGTCTTGGTCAAAAATGTGTCCACAACCTTCAGCCAAGTCGCGATCCAAGGACCTGAAGTGATTAACCATATTGCAAATATCATGGGTGTTGAAGGATCAGATCTGAAGTTCATGACCTATAAGGTTGTTCCCTTTGGATCAGGACATGTCATTCTCTCGAGAACCGGTTATACCGGTGAAGACGGATTTGAGATTTACGGTCATCATGAACTGGTCACTCAAGTGTGGGATCATGCGATTGCAGCAGGTGCACAGCCCTGCGGTCTCGGTGCCAGAGATACGCTCCGTTTTGAAGCCAATCTCCCACTTTATGGACACGAAATCAGTGATACCATCAATCCGGTCGAAGCGGGTCTCAATTTTGCAGTCAAACTTGAAAAGCCCTTCATCGGTAGGGATGTGCTTGTGAAATACAAAGAAAATCCCAAGCGGAAAGTGGTCGGTCTGGAACTTTTGGAACGCAACATTCCACGTCATGGTTATGAAGTCTATCAAGGCGATGAACTGGTTGGAACGATCACGACTGGTTATCTCTTACCCAATGTTGAAACACCGCTTGCTTGTGCCTTAGTCGATATCAAGGCATCAGAAATGGGCACTGAACTTTCTGTGATGATCAGAAAGAACAAAGTGCCAGCTCGCGTCAGAAATCGGAAATTCTACATCAAGAATTACAAAAAATAGGAGGATTCACATGATTAAACAAGGATTGCTTTATGCAGAAACCCATGAATGGGTCAAGACTGAAGGCAATGTTGCCTATGTCGGTATTTCAGACCATGCACAGCATGCATTAGGGTCTGTCGTGTTCATCGAATTGCCCAAAGTCGGTAAGACGATTGCCAAGGGTGACACCTTTGGCGCGGTTGAATCCGTGAAGGCGGCTTCAGATTTGTATTTGCCAGTTTCTGGTAAGGTTTTGGAAGTCAATAAAAATTTAGAGCGTTCTCCGGAACTCATCAATGATGACCCATATGGCAGCTGGATTGTCAAAATTGAAGTGACTCAACCTTCTGAACTCAATAGTTTATTATCATCTGAGGCATACGCACCACTCTGCGAGGAGTAATCAAAATCCTATGCACAAATACCTTCCTCATACTGAACGTGATATTGAGGCGATGCTTAAGGTTTCTAATGCGAAATCTTTAGATGACCTCTTCTCCTCAATACCCAAGAAGTTAAGACTCACCAAACCTTATCAAATTCCTTCAGCGCTTTCGGATGATGCACTCACCAAGCACATGAAGGCTCTCGCTTCACAAAACAAGGAGTTAGTCATCTTCAGAGGTGCCGGTGCCTACGATCACTACACACCTTCGATCGTGAAATCCCTGATCAGCCGTCAGGAATTTTTGACCTCCTATACACCTTATCAACCTGAAGTCGCACAAGGCACACTCCAATACATTTTCGAATACCAATCCATGATCTGTGAACTCACAGGCATGGAAGTTTCGAATGCATCAATGTATGATGGGGCAACTGCTGCTGCTGAAGCGATGTTCATGGCACATGCTCAGACTACTTCTCATCAAGTGCTCATCAGTTCGACCGTTAACCCGAGATTGATTGAGGTCGTGAAGACTGCGGGCAAATACCGGAATATCGAAGTTGTCATGGTTCCATCTAAAGATAACGTCACCGATTTAGAATTCGTCAAGACCCATGGTGCTGGCACGATGGGACTGATCGTTCAAAATCCAAATTACTTCGGCATCGTTGAAAACTATGACGGATTTGCAGATGCAGTGCATGATCATGAAGGTTTACTGATCATGGTAGGCGAAGGTCAGCATCTCGCACTGTTCAAATCTCAAGGCGATTATGATGCGGATATCGCAGTCGGTGATCTCCAATCTTTTGGATTGCCACTTTCCTTTGGCGGCGCTTACGGTGGATATCTTGCCACCAAGATGAAGTATGTCAGAAAAATGCCAGGTAGAATCTGCGGCATGACGACCGATGTCGATGGCAAGCGTGCGTTTGTACTCACGCTCCAGGCCAGAGAACAGCATATCCGTCGTGCAAAGGCAAACTCAAATATTTGCTCGAATCAGTCACTCATGGCACTTGCTGTCACGATATATCTTTCGACGATGGGTAAAGAAGGCTTGATCGAAGTCGCGAATGAATCCATGAAAGGTGCTCACTATTTATATCAGGAACTCATCAAGACTGGCAAATTCGAAGTTGGCAATCATCAAACGTTCTTCAAGGAATTTGTCTTGAAAGCCAAGTTTGACATTCATCAGTTTGAACTCTCCTGTTTAGATGATGGTATCTTAGGACCTCTCCATATCGGAGATAACCAATTGCTGTTTGCTGTCACTGAACGAAGAACACAACAAGAAATCGATCATTTGGTCAGAAAGGTGGTCGACGCAAAATGAAGTACTATAACAAACTGATATTTGAAATCTCAAGACCTGGCAGAATGGGATATAACTTAGAACATAAGGCTTTGCCTGAAGTTTCCATTCCAAATGAACTGAAGAGAGTAGTTAAAGCTGAACTCCCCGAAGCTTCAGAATTTGATGTCGTCAGACATTTCACCAATGTTTCTCAGAAAAACTTCGGTGTTGAAACAGGCTTCTATCCTTTAGGATCTTGTACGATGAAGTACAATCCGAAGATCAATGATGAACTTGCGGGTCTTTCCGGATTTGCAAACATTCATCCTTTGCAACCTAAGGAAACCGTTCAAGGTTTACTGAAGTTATATTATGATACACAATCCATCCTCTCTGAAATCTCAGGACTTGCAAAATACTCATTGAATCCATTTGCTGGAGCACACGGAGAACTTGCAGGACTGATGATCATCAAGGCATATCATCAGAAGCGTGGTGATCTGAAGCGTACCAAGATCATTGTTCCAGATTCCGCACACGGCACGAATCCAGCGACTGCAACCGTTTGCGGCTTTGAAGTCGTTGAAATCAAGTCGAACCCAGATGGCACTGTCAATCTTGAAGCACTGAAGGCTGTACTCTCTGATGAAATCGCGGGACTCATGCTCACCAACCCAAACACAGCAGGTGTCTTTGAAAAAGACATCCTTGAAATTTCCAAGCTAGTTCACAATGCTGGAGGGCTTCTCTATTACGATGGGGCAAACTTAAATGCGCTCCTTGGTATGTCAAGACCAGGCGATATGGGATTTGACATCATGCATATCAATTTGCACAAGACATTCTCGACACCTCATGGCGGCGGCGGTCCAGGTTCAGGTCCTGTTGGCGTGATTGAAAAACTGGTTGATTTCTTACCCAACCCGATCATTGAAAAAGAAGGCGACATGTACTTCTTCAAAGACTCCAAGGATTCCATTGGCGCACTCGGTCAGTTCTACGGTAACGCTTCTGTCTATATCCGTGCCTATGTCTATCTGATGACCCTTGGCAAGGAATCGATGAGCAAAGTTGGTCCATATGCAGTCTTGAACGCAAACTACGTCAAAGACTCATTGAAGGATATCTTCAATTTGCCGATTGATGGATTCTGTATGCATGAATTCGTCTTTGATGGCATGAAAGATGATTCCACAGGTGTGAAGACCTTAGATCTTGCGAAACGGTTACTCGATTATGGCTATCATGCACCAACCGTTTACTTCCCATTAATTTTCTCACAATCCATGATGATCGAACCCACTGAAGTCGAATCCAAAGAAACTTTAGATGAGTTCATCAACATCATGCGTGTCGTTGTCAAGGAAGCCATTGAAACGCCAGAACTCGTGAAAACAGCACCACACAACACGATTGTCAGACGTCTTGATGAAGCAAAAGCTGCAAGACAACCGATCTTAAAATTCAGAGACATCAAGTAATTCTAACTTATACTCATTGCCCAAATCGTGTTCATCGATTTGGGCTTTTGTTTTCTAGTCATTTCTTCTTTATCATCTTAATTAGAATTTTCATCTTTTTATCTATGAACCATTGAAAATTATAATTTTTACATATTAAGGGCTCTTATTCATAATCTTTTTGTATAGCCCTAATTTCTTATGATATCATTTGAAATCTCACCTTTCTTTTGATATATTCCAATCGTAGACAAATCATTCAAAGGAGAAATGAAGATGAAAAAAAGACTACTCATGATCACATTCGCACTCGTGTCCTTATTGACACTTGTTGCATGCAATACGGAAGAAAAGCCCGACTATAGCGGAACTTTCACAGGTTACTCCTGGGCTGGCGAAGCCACAGGTGTCGCATTTGAAGATGCGACTCAAAGAATCAGAACCACACTCTATATCGCAAAAACTGGGGTGATTGCTGAAGCGTCCATGGATTTTGAAATTTTAAGAAATGGTGTATGGGTATCCAGACTGATCACAGAAGGAACGGTAACCATCAATTATGACGTGACTCCGGTTGCTGCTGTACCTTCACCTTATACTGTCGGTACATCCATGTTCAACACGAGTTCCTTGGAACGCATGAGTTTGTATGCGGTAGGTGTGAGTCCGACAAACACAGTCGCACTGATGCTTGTCGATCCAGTGACACGTTATCAGTTCGAATACAAGTTTAATAGTGACTTTGATTATACGACACCGATTTCAGCATTAACGATTGGTAGTGGTCTTGCAGTGCCTGCGGTAAGAACTGCAGGTGGCGCAAACTTAAATGTCACCGATTGGGCAACACTTTCTGCAAAACACTTCTTTAACATCAATACATGGTCTCATGTTTCGACGGATGTTGGAGTGCTTGCTGGCGTGACTGGCACCACAAGTGTCAAAGCGATGCTTGAAAAACTTGGTGTGACATTTGCAAACAATCTACCACAAGCAATGGATCCTGTTCATGGATATCTTGGTCTTGGTGGTTGGGGTGGTAACTATGAGGCTGTTCGTCAGTTTTTGATTGGGAAAAGCGCACTTGAAGTCCAATCTTTGGTTGACTGGACAGATCCAAAATATGCAAACTCCATCAACGAACTCAATCAGTTCGGCCTGATTTCTGGTGCTACTTCAACAGCACAGGATTCATTTGACACGATTGCTGGTGCAACCATCAGAATGTCAAGAGAATCAACATCGTATCAGAGAGCATTGGTTGCTGCTGGACTCCTAGATCCATCTCAAGTCATCATCGGAAGATTCTAAAACAACAAAAAGCAATGCGCGCATTGCTTTTTTCTTCGTTCGATTGGATTTATACCAATTGTTCAGTCTTTGGCACTGCTTGGATGCATAGGGGTGAATCATTTTTGGCAGTGTTCACAAGTGTTGAGACAGGATAGAGTGACATTGCATTAGCATCATAGGGTTTGAGTAATTTGGATAATGTGCTGATATTTTTTTCACCGGGATTTAGCCACAGTGTTTTGGATGATGCTTCTAAGATGACCGGCATCCGGTCATGCACCTGTTTCATTAAGTCATTGGCTTCTGTCGTGACGATGGTACAGGTATGTATTTTGGTGCCATCAGGCTTGGTCCATGTATTCCAAAGACCTGCCATTGGAAAAATGGACTTGTCTTTCTTGTGAATATACATCGGTTTTTTCTCGGATTTATCTTTCATCCATTCATAAAACCCATCGGCAAGGATGATACAGCGTTTGGATTTGAAAGCTTCCTGATAAGAAGGTTTCTCAGAGAGTGTCTCTGATTTGGCATTGATCATGGAATAAGCTAATTTCTCATCTTTTGCAAATGAAGGTAGGAATCCCCATCTGAGGAGTCCCACTCTGTTTTTCTTGCCATCGTTGATGATGGCAATCACATCTTGTCCGGGAGACACATTATATCTGGGCAGATCGAAAAGACGTTCTTCCAAGTCGATTTCATAATCTTCTTTAAGGTATTCTCTCAGTTCATCGATCGATACAGTGATGGTAAAACGACCACACATGAAAAACACTTCCTTTCTCCCTCATTATAGCATAACAAAAACCCTCTTCACCTAGAAGAGGGTTCGTTTTAGATTTCCATTTCTGTGATCACAGATTTTGCAATCTGATCATAAACCTTGCCTTGTTCTTCTTTGCCAGAAAATAGATAACTATCTTTGGGCTGTCCAATTGGAACTTGTCCAAGGACTTTCACACCAAGCTTTTTGGCAACTGTTTCACCGCCGCCTTGTCCAAAGATAAACTCTCTGACTTGGTTGCAGGGATTTAGGTAATAGCTCATGTTTTCAACGACACCGATCACTTCATGACCGATATTTTGTGCGCCGATACCCGCTTTGACAGCCACTTGGCTGGCATTCGGATGCGGAGTTGTGACAACTAGAATCTTCGATTTGGGCACGTATGTTTTGACATCGAGTGCGACATCACCTGTTCCAGGTGGCAAGTCAATCAAGACGATATCGACACCATCCGCCCATTTGACACCATTGAAGAAATGCACAAGCATCTTTCCAAGCATGGGTCCTCTCCACATGAGTGGCTTTTCGGGTGGCATGAAAAACTCTGTTGAAATCACTTCGATGCCATCCTGAGAAAGTGGAATCATCTTTTCATCTTCTGTTGATGTGAGAGGTTTGATACCTACTTTTAAAATCGCCGGAATCGAAGGGCCATACACGTCGGCATCGATGATTCCGACTTTCTTACCTTGACGAATGAGTGCAGCTGCCAAATTGGCAGTCACTGTCGATTTGCCTACGCCGCCTTTGCCGGATGCGATGGCAAGATATTTGATGGGTTTTTCACCAACGGGTACAAATTCAGATTCGAAAAAGTCCAGTTTGATGCCTGGGAAACCCATTTCAAGTTTCACCATTTTGATGATTTGGAGTTTGACAGCAGTTTCGTGTTTCACTTTGTCTTTCAAGTAAATTTCGACTTCTGCAACACCCGTTGGTCCAACGACCAGTTTTTTGATACCATTCACGGTTTTTAAAGGTTGATTGAACCCTGGATCGATGATCTCTTCCAACCGTTTTCTTAATACGTCATATGTCATGAACATTCACCTCTTTCCCATTATAACAAATCTTGACTGCTTTGGGTAATGATTTAGTACGCATCCATCTCAACTGATTTTTACAATTTGATCAAAATATGGTAAGATACAAATGAAAGCATGAATGCAATTGATCATCATGTTGATCGGAGATGTCTATGGATAAAACGTTCGTCTTAAAGTCAGAAACTGGACTCCACGCGAGACCGGCTACCAATTTCGTCAGATTCATTTCAGAACTGCCTGCATCCATTTATTTGATTCACAAGGATTTTGTCGCAGATGCAAAATCGATCATGGCGATTTTATCGCTTGGACTTGCCAAAGGTGAAGTTTTCACCATGAGGGTTGAGTCGCATGATCCAGAAATCATGAAAAGCATTGAAATTTACTTAAAAGATCATAATCTCATCTAAAAAAGAACCGGAACATCAATCAGGATGCTCCGGTTTTTTTTTATTGTTTTTTCGCTTTTTTAGGGAAAGCCTTCTTAAAGTAATCCCCAATTCGTTTGAAGAACTTGGTCTGATCATAAGATAGAATGGCTACCTTGTAGATGGGGGATACGATATAGAGTGCTCCAACCAGGAACAAACTCACGACAATGAGTGCAATGAGTGCTTCCCATCCGGTCATCACACCTGATGCATAGGCTACTGGTGCGACAATCGGTGTGAAAATCGGGACAAAACTCATGATTTTCATGAACGTTTCTCCACCTGCCATCGGTGCGAAGATGGTGATGTAAAATCCTGCAACAAGCATTAACATCAAAGGAGACTGAAACTGCTGGTAGTCTTCCTGTGTAGTGGCCATTGAGGCAAACAGTGCGGCGAGCACCAGATAAAACAATGTTCCAACCACCATAAAGAGTAGTGCAAACATCAAGATCAGTGGCCAATTGGGGAATATCTCTCCGAGATAGGCAATCAGTGATGCTTCATTGGCAGGAAGATTCAAGCCAGAATTGGCCGATGCTCCACCAATCAGAGATCCGATTGAGCTATACATGATCACTAGTACACCTTGAATGATGACAAACAGAATGCTTGCTGTAATCTTGGATAAGAAATGAATCTTGGCGGGAACGCTTGCGATGATCGTTTCAATCGCCTTGGTCGATTTTTCTTCGATGATTTCAACACCGACAAATTGTGTGGCCATCGTGAGTAAAATGAACATCGGAAGAATCAGAATCGTCGTGATCGATGAGATGATGTAACCTTCTTCAGGATCTTCATAGTCAGGCGCTAAGACGTCTGCAAATGTCGGACTTTCATAGTTGACCAATTGATAATTGATGATCAAGAGTTCGATCTGAGTCTTGTGTTGTGGTGAAAGTTCAGGGAATTTGGAATAAATCACAATGTTTGGATTGCTGATATCCCCTGAAAAGTGATAGACGATATCTTTGGTTTCATCTGCCCAAAACGCATCAGCATTGAACGATGCAGGAGCAAGCTCAGTCATCACATAATAGCGATACCCCTGGAAAGGTTGATTGAATAAGTCTTCCAGATCACTGGCGATGCCTGCTTCTGTGGTTTCATTGATGACATCGACATACATATTGGTCTTCTCTTCATCGCCACTTGAAAATAATGCAATGATGGAAGGCAGATTGATGATTGCAACAAGCAATAATGCCACCACGATATTGGATATCAGAAATGCTTTTCTGCCGATTCTTTTCAGTAAGCCATAACGGACCAAGTATTTAAACTTTTTCATGTGCCTGACCTACTTTCGCGATGAAGATTTCTGACAAGGAAGCTTGTTCGACATCATATTTGGTGATGTGCTCACATGTCTTGACATAGTCAAAGACACGTTTTGAGACATCTTCATTTTCAATTTTCACAATGATTTCATTGGAATTTTCAATCACTTGATAAACTCCCGGAATACTTCTTAACACAGTGATATCGACATCGCCGATGATCTTGATGTTTTGTTTCTTGAAGTCTTTCTTGACCTGGTCGATTCTGCCTTCGATGATGGCTTTACCTTTTTCAAGGACAATCAGTTCCTCACAAAATGACTCGACATGATCGAGTTGGTGTGATGAAAAGACAACCATCGCGCCCCTTTTTTGGAAATCGCGAATGACTTCGACAAAAAGTTCGGTATTGATCGGATCAAGCCCTGAAAATGGTTCGTCTAATACGAGTAATTTTGGGTTGTTGATGATCGCTGAAATGAACTGGATTTTTTGCTGGTTTCCTTTGGAAAGTTCTTTGATCTTTTTGTTTTTGTAATCGGTGATGTTGAATCTCTCCAACCAGTAATCCAGACGTTCTAAGATGACTTTCGGTTCCATGTCTTTCAGCTGACCAAAATAAAGCATCAGTTCCTTGACGGTGATTTTAGTGAGTAAAGAACGTTCTTCAATCATGTAGCCAATTTCATTGACCGTATGATACCCGACCTTTTCACCGTTATAGAGGACTTTGCCATCTGTGGGTTCCAGTAAACCCATGATCATTCGAAATGTGGTTGTCTTACCGGCACCATTCGTGCCAAGCAGACCAAAAATATCGCCCGGACGAATCGTGAATGACAGTCTGTCGACTGCGACCAGATCGCCATAGAGCATCCTTGCATTGATGACTTCTAACATAGTGTATGCCTTCTTTCAATTGTTTATGTACTACTCTCTGTCACTGAATATGACGAATGCGATGACAACGATGATGATGACTGCAAAAACACCAATCAATCCGACACTCATGAACTTATCCTCCCCAGGATGAATCATCAAAGTTTACTTCTAAAGCAAAATGCTGGAGAAGCAATGAACATGAAGTACGAGACTCCCATGCTATCCCACCCTTGCTTCTCCAACATTGATTATACCATAATTATTTAAGATATCAATAGATTATCGTCAATTATTTGTAATTATTTCTTATTTTCTGCTTGAATCAAGTCTAAGAATGCTTCATAAGAGACAGTAATCTGTTCTTGTGAGCCGTACTTTCTATAAGTGACCAGTCCTTCAGCCATTTCCTTATCGCCAAGCACGAGTGAATACGGAATCTTCATGGTCTGAGCTTCACGGATCTTATAACCCAGTTTCTCTTCACGGAGATCGCTTTCCACTCTGAATCCTGACTTCTTCAGTTTTTCATGGATATCCATCACATACTTATGGTGATGGGTCACATTGACAGGCAGTACTTTCACCTGAACAGGCGATAACCAGAAGGGGAATGCACCCTTATACTCTTCAGTGAGGTATGCGACAAAACGTTCCATGGTGGAGACGATGCCTCTATGGATGACGACAGGACGGTAAATATTCTTACCATCTTCACCGACATAGGTGAGTTCAAAACGCATGGGCAGTAAGAAGTCGAGTTGGATGGTGGAGAGTGTTTCGGCATTGCCTAACGCAGTTTTTACCAAAACGTCCAACTTAGGTCCGTAAAAGGCAGCTTCGCCAATCGCTTCAAAATATTCAAGGCCCATTTCATCCATGGCTTCCTTGATCATCTTTTCAGCCTTGATCCACATCTCATCATCTGGGAAATATTTTTCAGTATCCTGTGGATCTCTATAAGATAGTCTGAACTGATAGTCTTTGATCTTGAAATCTTCATAGACAGCGAGCATCAGTTCTGTCGTTCTCTTGAATTCATCCTTGATCTGGTCAGGACGTACGAAAATATGAGCGTCATTCAAAGTCATTTCACGCACTCTTTGCAATCCTGAAAGTGCACCGGATTTTTCATAACGATGCATCATGCCAAGTTCAGCGATTCTTAAGGGCAGTTCTCTGTAGGAATGGACATCATTCTTATAAATCATCATATGATGAGGGCAGTTCATCGGTCTTAAGACCAAAAGTTCTCCGTCACCCATGTCCATCGGTGGGAACATATTGTCTTGATAGTGATCCCAGTGTCCTGAAGTTTTATACAGTTCGACATTGGCCATGATTGGTGTATAGACATGAAGATAGCCCAAATCGATTTCCTTATCGGTAATATAGCGTTCAACGATTCTACGAATGGTTGCCCCTTTGGGTAACCAGAAAGGCAGACCTGCACCCACTTCTTTCGAGATCATGAACAAATCGAGTTCTTTGCCGAGTTTACGGTGATCTCTTTGTTTTCTTTCTTCGAGGAGTAACAGATGCGCATCCAAGTCTTTCTTCGATAGGAATGAAGTGCCGTAGATTCTGACTAACATCTTGTTATTCGAATTGCCTCTCCAATATGCACCAGCGAGATTGAGCAATTTGAAATGCTTGAGCAGTTTGGTGGTTGGTACATGGCCGCCTCTGCACAGATCCGTGAATTCACCTTGGGTATAGACAGTCAGTCCGGAGCCCTTGTGTTCTTCGATCAGTTCCAGTTTGTAGGGGTCATGGGCAAAAATAGCCTTCGCCTGTTCATAGGATACTTCTCTTCTCTGAATCTTCTGATCCAAATCAGCAAGCTTCAGCATTTCCGCTTCAACTTTCACCAAATCTTGGTCATTGAATGTATAGTCCTTGAAATCGACATCGTAATAGAATCCTTCTTCGATATAAGGACCGACACCAAAACAAGCACCCGGATAAAGCTTCGTGATGGCCTGTGCCATCAGGTGCGCTGTGCTGTGATTCACGACATCCAAGACTCTTGGATCTTTATCTGTCAAGAGTTCAATCTTGGCATCCGAATTCAGTTTTTTGGATAATTCGACATACTGACCGTCAACGATGGCTGCAATCGCTTTTTTGGCCAGTCCTGCTGAAATCCCTTCAGCAATCTCAAGCGGGCTCACCCCAGCTTGGAATTCCTTGACGCTACCGTCAGGAAAAGTGATTTTAATCATGTGTATCTCTCCTTTACAATATAAAAGTCCCTAGATGAATTCATCTAAGGACGTCATAAACGTGGTACCACCCTAGTTCTGGCAAGCCAGCACTTCTCATATGGATAACGGCATGACCCGGACCATGTTTGCATGGTCAACTCGGAGGTAGTAATTCTTGTCAGTCGCAGCTTTCACCTTCCTGCGTCGCTAACATGGACAAAAACCATGTCCTCTTCATCGTGATGTCTTTATTATATCACTTGGCTTGATAAATTCAAGTGATTTCTATTCTTTGTATTGGTCTTGTACGAGTTTGACAGGTGTTGTGAGATCTTTGATGCGCTGAATGAGACGTGCAGCCTTCATCCGGTTCGTATCGTCTTTGGTGACTGAAAGGAATTCGATGAGCTGGACAAAGTCATAATTCGAACTCATCAGGACCGGAAGCTTCGCAGATAGACGATATTGCAAAATCGGAACCAGTATTTCATCTCTAAACCAAGTCGACATGTTTTCTCCGCCCAAGTCATCCATCATCAAAACATCTGCCTGTTTGAGCGAATTGATCCGTTGCTCGAGATTGCCTTCATTCATGCCTTGTCTGATCGATCTTGCCAAATCTGGCATGTAGACAAACAAAACCGTAATATTCCGTTCAGCGAGTGCATGTGCAATCGCTGAAAGGAGATAGCTTTTCCCTGTCGAGTTCTTGCCGTAGATGAAGAGACCCTTCGCATAACGGTCTTTTCGGTACGTGTCTAAAAACTGAGTCGAGAGTTCATACGCTTTCTGTCTTTCTTCATTCATCACTTCGAATCTGCCCAGACTTGCATCTTGGATGTAGACTTCGCTGTCATAGAATTTCAAGTGCTCTCTGATCTTCTGCTTTCTGATCTCTTGAGCTTTTTCCGGTGTCGGACGGTACACGATTTCAATATACGGATCCGTTCTTAAAACGGGCTGATAGCCGTCTTTTTCTTCGTGTTCGTCTCTGGCGAGGAGATATAAGTATACCTTGTTGACATCAACATCTGGTACACTTAAATTTCTCGTTTCAGGATCTTTTTGAATGATCTTCTTCATTTCTTCGATGGTCATCATATCTTCACTCCATTTTCACAAGGTCTGTGATGTAGCTATCCAGCCAATCTGGTTCGCTGACACTTGATTTGGGCTTTTTCTTGACAGAGGATTCATACTGCGTCTCTAAGGATTGTGAATGATTAATAGCATCTTCTGTGTTTTGTACACCTTTGGAGAGCCAGTCATGCAGTACTTTTTCCATATAGTTGATGTTCGGTAATACGCCATCCTTGTGCTTTAAGACAAGCATCAGGATGACATTGATGATCCCAGGTTCGACAGCATTTCTCTCGAGTAGTGTGGTTGCTGTCGCAAGCGCGATGCCTTGCTGATCGGTTTTGGCATATTTTTGGATGATCACTTGTGGAGCAACCTGATCGATCATGGATGGTGCCTTACCATCTTTTTCCTTGATCTTTAAGATTTGATGTTTATCCTCATAGTGTTGTCTGGCTTTCATGTTCAGTTGCTGGAAGTTCACGACTTGTCTGGATTTCGATGCATTTTCATAGATTTCAACCATGTCTGCGACATCAAACTGATAGACAAAAGCGATTTTGTTGATCTGGTCTCTGAATTTCTCAGATAACACCTGAGTGCTCTTCAAACGTTCCGGCAGATGTTCAACGAATGCTTCATAATTGAATTTGTAATTGATATGGGACCCACCATTTTGGGTTCTGCCTTGCAAACTGTGGGATACGGATAAGAGGGAAAGACTCTTGAATTCGTAGAGTGCATCGAAACTCTTCGTGATGTTATCAAATCCATCGGTTGACGGGACATCGGTTTTGAAGAGTTGAGCGAGGAGATTGGTGTTCTGTTCTCCGATTTCACTTTGAAGGTAACTGCCGAAGACCGTATCGACAAGAAACTGTTTGGCTGAAAGCGGTGCTTTCATGAAATAGAGATATTCATCTTCCTTTTGATAGACCTGCAGGAGATTGAGGGCTTCAAGCTTGTTTCTCATTTTCAGAAAATCAGCCTGTTTCAAGTCCAAGAGATCAAAAAGTTCCGCATGCGTATACGTGTTTCTTCCTGTCTTGTTGACCAGTTGATAAAACGTCGTATAAAGTGCATGGGCATCTAATCCCATGAGCGGCTGATAGAGGAGTGCAAGCACCTTGAAATCCGCTGCGGATAAGTCCGATTGACTTTGAATGGCAAATGTCGAACTGTTCTTCATCTAGACAATCTCCTTCAATACTTGATCAATGGCACGGTAAAGATCATCAAATGATCCTCTATTATCGATGACATAAGTCGCCAGTTTCTTCTTTTCACTCATGGGCATCTGGCTTTGAACTCTCATGAGCGCTTCTTTGACTTTATAACCGTTTCTGTTTCTTAATCTGTCGACTTGAGTCTTTTGATCCGCATAGATCAAGACCGTATAGTCAACTTGATGTTGATAGCCCACTTCAAATAGCAGTGGCATATCGATCACGATCAATGGATATTGATCATAAAATGCTTTTTCTTGTTCAACCTTTTCAAAGACATAAGGATGGACAATATCGTTTAATAAGTTTCTTTTGGTTTCGCTCGTAAATACCATATTGGATAATAAGACTCTGTCTTGTGCGAGTTTTCCAGAGAGTCCAAAGGTATCATAGACTGCTTGGTTCATGGCATCACTGTCTTGCCAGAGTTCTCGGACAATCAGATCACAGTCGATCACTGGGATATCAAGTTTCCGAAAGTATGCGCTCGCGGTCGATTTGCCGCTTGCGATACCACCGGTGAGTCCGATTGATTTGGTTTTAGTGTTGACAATGCTCGCAGACATACGTGCCACGCCCTTTGACTTTCATTTTGATGATTGCTTGGCCGCAAACCGGACAAGGACTTCCTTTTCTCATGTGAACCATGAGTTCGTTTTGAAATTTACCGGATACACCTAAGGATGAGGTATAACTTCTGATCGTTGTACCGCCCAGGGATGTTGCCTTATTTAAGACGTAGGTTGCTGATGCGATGAGACTGATTGCTTCATCTTTGGTGATGGTATGTGCGATCCTTGTCGGATGTACATGACTTCTGAAGAGCGTTTCATCGACATAGATATTCCCTAATCCGGAAATAATGGTTTGATCGAGGAGGAGCGGTTTAATTTCAATCGACTTTTTCTGACAGATCTGATGGAAAACGTGAGGATCTAAATCTTTGGGTTCCGGACCAAGATTCGACACCGGTTCAGATGATAAATAGTTTTCGAGTGTTCTCAAATCCATCGTTCCAAATTTTCTGACATCGTGATATCTGAGTTCTCTTCCGGATTGGAAGCGAATGGTCACATGCTCATGTTTTTCAAGAGGTTCTTGACTTTTAATATAAAATTTACCTTCCATCCGCAGATGGACAATCAAAACATGACGATCCAAGATGAAGAGCAAGTACTTTCCCGCTCTTTCAATGCCATGAAGTGTTTGTCCTTTGAGTGTCTCGATGAAGTACTGTGGATCTTCATGGACGATTTTTGCATAATGGAGGATCACATCATCGATCTTTTCTCCAGAAAGTGCGTATTCTAATGTCCGTCTGACCGTTTCTACTTCTGGGAGTTCAGGCATGGTGCACCTCTATTTCAGTTCGTACCAGTTTGTACCGACATCACAGCTTGTCTTCAGTTCGACTTTCATCTGGACTGCCTTGGCCATCATGTCAGGAACGACTTTTTTCATTTCTTCGATTTCATTTTCAGGCACTTCAAGGATCAGTTCATCGTGTACCTGTAACAAAATTTTTGATTTCTTCTTGTTTTTCTTCAAATACTTGTATAAGTCGACCATCGCTTTTTTCAAGATGTCTGCAGCACTGCCCTGAATGGGTGCATTCAGTGCTGTACGCTCTCCAAAGGCTCTTTGCATGAAGACAGGACTCTTCAGTTCTGGGATGTATCTTCTGCGTTTCATGACGGTTTCAACGTAATCATGTGCTTTCGCAAATGCCACGATGTTTTCCATATACGCTTTGATTTCAGGATAAATCGCAAGATATCTGTCGATGAAGGCTTGTGCCTCTTTCGGTGTGACTTTGATATCTTCTGACAAACTCCACGCACCAATGCCGTAAATGATGCCGAAGTTGACAGCTTTCGCTGCACGACGTTGCTCAGAGGTCACAGTTTCCACGTGGAAGACGTCCTGAGCGGTTTTGGTATGAATGTCTTGATTCTGGTTGAACGCTTCAATCAAAGCCTTCACATCGGCCATATCGGCCAAGACTCTCAGTTCAATTTGTGAATAGTCAGATCCCAAGAAGACATGACCCGGTGAGGGAATGAAAAGTTTTCTGATTTGTCTGCCTTCTTCGGTACGGATCGGGATATTTTGAAGATTGGGATCGAGTGATGACAATCTGCCTGTTGTCGTGAGTGCCTGCATGTAAATCGTATGGACTTTTGAGTCATCAAATAAGTTTTGTCTGACTCCTTCGATATAGGTGGAATAGAGTTTGGATAATTGTCTGTATTCCATGATTTTTTCAACAATTGGATGATGTTTCGTGAGTTCAGTCAAGACTTCGGCATTGGTCGAATATCCGGTTTTGGTTTTCTTTCCGTAAGGCAGATTCAGTTTTTCAAAGAGAATTTCCCCTAACTGTTTCGGACTGCTGATGTTGAATGTTTCTCCAGCCAGTTCATAGATCGAATGCTCGATATCTTCCATACGGGATGATAAGTTCTTCCCTTGGAGATCCAGTTCTTTCAAATCGACTTTCAAACCGTGGAATTCCATCTCCGCGAGGACTTCGGATAATGGAATTTCTAAGTCCACCAACAGATGAGATTGTTCCTGGTCTTTTAAGGTCTTCAGTTGAGAAGGTTTCAGTTCGATGATGGCTTTCGCCTTGGATGCGATATGACGTTCGTAGATGTCTTTGTCCGGGAGTGCCTTTTTCGCACCTTTTCCGTAAACGACATCGTCATATAAGATATCTTCATACTCGAATGCAGAGACAATCCGCTTGAATTCTTCTTTGCCGAGATGTGAATTGATCAGGTAAGCCGATAACAACAAGTCGTAGGAAACGCCAACCAAATCGAGTCCATGCCATAAGAGAAAGACTTTGGCTGATTTGTAGTCGTAGGTATATTTGTCTATCGATGAATCCGTTAAATACATCTGAAAATTGATCGATGATAATGCAAATTCAGGAGATAGAAAGTAATGGTTTTTCCCATCTGAAATCCCAACGCCCCAAAGGTCAGCCTTATGGTAGTTGTAGTCTGAGAGTTCAAAGTGAATGGCAAGTCCTGGTTTCAAGATCTTACCCAACTCATAATCGTCTTCAATCTTCTTATAGACCCAGTCCTGTTTCTTTTCGGTTGGTAGTTCCATCTTTTTGACAAATACATGGAGATCCAGTGATTGGAAGAAATTCATCAATTCCTGCTGTTTGACGGGCTTTCTCAAGAGATCTTTAACCTGATAATCGATATTGGCATCGATATCGATCGTGACCAGATCTTTGCTCATCTTGGCCAGATGTTCAAACTCACGAATGTTTTCTCCAAGTTTGCCTTTGATTGAATCTTTGGCTGCAAGTATGTTTTCAAGATTGCCATATTCCTGAAGCAATTTGATGGCTGTCTTTTCACCAACACCAGGAATCCCTGGAATATTGTCGGATGGGTCACCCATCAGTGCTTTTAAGTCAATCATCTGCTCATGAGTGAGCTGATATTCATCAAACAAAGATTTCGGATTGAATGTCGCAACTTCTTTCATCCCTTTTTTGAGGAGATTCACGGTGATGTTTTGATCGACCAGTTGCAGTAAGTCCTTATCGGATGAAAAAACTTGGACATCAAAACCTTGAGCTGATGCTCTTTTGGCAAGTGTACCGATGATATCATCGGCTTCATAGCCTGCTTTAGAATAAAGGGTTATCCCTGATAAGTCGATATAGTCATAAATGAGTGGAATCTGTTGAATGAGTTCTTCAGGCATCTTCACACGGCCAGCCTTGTAACCCTCATAAGCGATGTGTCTTTTGGTGGGTTCCTTGGTATCAAAAGCGACCAAGGCAAAGGTTGTATCACTGGTGATGATTTTTTCGAACATCCCCACAAATGCAAAAACCGCATTCGTATAAATGCCAGAACCCGTTTTCATCAGTGTCGCGCCTGGGTATGCAGTCGCGTAGTATGCCCGAAACATGATGGAATTACCATCGATTAAAATGAGTTTTTGCATAGATGTCTCCTCTTGTATGATTATTTTATCATGGTTAATTCAGATACTTTTCCACATCTTTTGTGGGTAGAAAACCAAGAAAAAAAGGGTCAGCGAATCCTGAATTGACCCTTTCCTTTACCTTTACCCTTCTTAGCGGGTTGATTTTGCATCAGTTTTGAGGGATTTTTAGAGAGACCCTCAAGTTCTTTTTCGTCCATGCTCATCATCTTTTTCATCATTTTTTTCTGAGTTTCGAGTGCGGTTCTGAGCTTATTTAAGTCAGCAACACTCATCCCGGAGCCTCTGGCGATACGCTCTCTTCTTCTCGAAGACGTATCAACAAGTTTGGGATCTTTTCGTTCAGCTTCTGTCATGGATTGAATGAGAACAGACATCTTTTCAAATTGCTTGTCATCGATGTTTTGCGTCGCATTTTTCATCTGTGACATGCCGGGTAAGAATCCTAAGATCTTAGAGACTGAACCCATCTTTTTGATCATCTTGAATTGTTTCAAGAGATCGTTATAGTTGAAGGTGTCAGACATCAGTTTTTCCATCATGCCAGTGGCTTCATCTTCATCGATTGCATCGGTTGCCTTTTCGATCAACGTGAGCACATCACCCATGCCAAGGATACGGGATGCCATGCGTTCTGGATGGAAGACTTCAAATGCATCCATCTTTTCCCCGGAAGATGCGAATTTGATCGGAATTCCAGAAACTTCTCTGATCGATAATGCAGCACCACCACGGGTATCGCCATCGAGTTTCGTCAGGATTGCACCGGTTGCTGAAAGCTGTTCATGGAATGACTTACAGATGTTTGCAGCATCCTGACCGGTCATCGCATCCACAGTGAGTAGTATTTCATCAGGCTGCAGAATCGCCTTGACATCAATCAGTTCCTGCATCATTTTTTCATCGATGTGGAGTCTGCCTGCAGTATCGACAATCACTACATCAAATTGGTTATCTTTCGCGTAACGAAGCCCTTCTTTGACGATCGTGCGTGCATCAATCAACCCTCGTTCAAAGACTTCGACACCGATTTGTTTACCGATGGTCACGAGCTGTTCAATCGCTGCGGGACGATAGACGTCCGCTGCGATGAAGAGCACTTTTTTGTTTTCTGTTTTACGAATATAAACACCAAGTTTACCGATGGCTGTGGTCTTGCCAGAACCTTGAAGACCGATCGTCATGATGGTGGTCATTCCACTCACTTTGAACCGGAGTCCCTCAGCACTTTCACCCATGACACGTTTGAGTTCATCATGGACAATTTTGACGACTTGTTGCCCTGGATTCAATCCTTTGAGAATCTTTTCACCAACAGCTTGTTCTTTGATGTTTTGGATGAACGTCTTGACGACCTTGAAATTGACGTCTGCTTCAAGCAAAGAAAGACGCACTTCGCGCATCATTTCATCGATATCAGATTCAGTTAAGAAGCCGCGTCCAGTCAGGCGGCGCATGGCCATCTGTAGGCGTGACGACAGTGAATTTTCAGCCATTATTCATCCAACTTTCGTAAGTGTTCGAGCAATTCCAAATGGTTCGTCTTGATGATCTCATCGATCAGTTCCAGACGTTTTTCTCTGTTCTTGAGGAGTCCTAATTTTGTTTCATAGTCAAAGAGATGTTCTTCGACTTTCTTTAAGTGATCAAAGATCGCATTTCTTGAAATCGAATAGAGTTCCGCGATTTCTTGAAGACTGTAATCTTCTTTATAATACAGTTCGAAATAAAGCACCTGCTTTTCAGTCAACAGCACGTGATAAAGATCAAACAAACGATTGAGTATTTCTTTTTTGTCCAGTGCTTCCATGGGTTCTCCTAGAAGAAATCTCTAAACAGTCCGTAGATGTACTGTTCGATGTCAAACATCACCAGATCATCGATCTTCTCACCCAAGCCAACATATTTAATTGGTAAGTGATAAAGATGTCTGATTGCAAGCACGATGCCACCTTTGGCAGTGCCATCCAGTTTGGTGAGGACAATCCCTGTGACATCTGTCGATTCCTTGAACACTTCTGCCTGACGCATCCCGTTTTGTCCGGTGGTCGCATCAATCACGAGCAATGTTTCCTGTGGTGCATCGGGTAAAGTCTTCCCGATGACACGTTTCATCTTGGACAGTTCAGACATCAGATTGATCTTGGTTTGTAGTCTGCCTGCGGTATCGCATAAGACGACATCATATTTTTCTTTTTTTGCGATTTCAAGTGCATCATAGATCACTGAAGAGGGATCGGTGCCTGCGTCTTTCGCGAAAACAAACGTATTCGAGCGTCTGCCCCATTCCTTGAGCTGATCGATTGCACCTGCTCTGAATGTATCTCCTGCAACCATCATGACTTTCTTGCCTTCATCTTTCAGTTGCTTGGCAAGCTTGCCGATGGTGGTCGTTTTACCGACACCATTGACACCGACAAAGAGATAGACATTGGTCTGTCCTTCATCAAATCTCAAATCCGTTTGAACGAGTTCGCCTTTCAGATAGATCTCAAACATCTTATCGACAATCATCTCAGCCAGATCCTTTGGATCTGTGACATGCTTGTTCATGACGTCTTTTTTCAGTTCAGCAATAAAATAGATGACGGTATCAATTCCGATATCGGCTTGTATGAAGAGGTCTTCTAATGCATCAAAAAGCTCGTCATCGATGGTGGTTGACCGAGCGAGCACAGCTTTTAAGTTACCGAGATTTTCTTTGGTTTTATGCAGACCAAGTTGATACCGGTCATTCTTGGGTTTCTTACCAAATAACTTCTGAAACAGACCCATGAAATCACATCCAATTCTTGCTTATTATACCATAGGAAAAAGAAAACCGAAAGATTATTCTTTCGGCAATTGTTTGACAAATGAGAGGAGATTATCGAAATTTAAGTGTTGGCTCATTTCATCGACATATTCCACATAAATGATTTTTCTGTGTTCGTCAAGCACGAATACACTTCTTGCCTGAAGTCTCAGTTCTTTGATGTTGGTGCCATACTTGGTAGCAAAATCGAGTTCAAGATGGTCTGATAAGGTGATGACATTACTAAGTCCCGCATTGCCGCACCAACGGCTTTGTGCAGTGGGTAAGTCATTGGATACTGTGATGACAGTGACATCGGAACGATATGACAATTCGGTATTCACCGTTCTCGCCTGCAGATCACAAACCGTCGTGTCCAGTGAAGGAACGACATTCAAAATGACATATTTGCTCTTGAAATCCGATAAAGATTTCGTTTCACTTTTAATGCTTAATGCCTTGAAATCGGGTGCTTGATCGCCAACTTTTTTGGTTTCACCCAACAGTGTGATCGGTTTTCCTTTGAATGTTTTCATGTCCACGCTTCCTTATCCAATATTACAATTTCATTATATCATAAATCATTGAATGTCATCAAAAATGCGACCCCCAATCGAAGGCGACCGGGGGTGCATTTTAGGGGTTTTGTGTACAAAGTACACGTTGCTAGGGGATAAGCAGCATCCTTTCCGTAGGATGCAAATACATCATATCATATAGAAAAAATAATGTAAAGTATTTTCATTGTTGAACCATTAAGCTTGAGGAATATGGTCTTTTTTCACATATTTGCATGCTGGAAACCCGCTACATGCTGTAAATTCACCATATTTGCTGACTCTGATGACGAGTGGTTTACCACATAATGGACAGAGTTCATCGGTCATCTTAGGTCCGATCTTGGTCATTTCTTTGTTTGCACGTTCCACCATTGGGACAAAGCTGTTGTAGAATCGTTCAACCAAGTGCAGTCCGCTACTCTTGCCTTCTGCAATCTCATCTAAAATGGTTTCCATCTTCGAAGTATATTCAACATTGATGATTTTCGAGAAGAAGAGATCAAGTTGTTCAGAGGTCAGTCGACCTTGTTTGGTGGGTTGGAAACGCTTGTCATCCAGTTCAACGTAGTCTCTGGCTTTTAATGTCTGAATGATCTGTGCATAGGTTGAGGGTCTACCAATCCCTAAAGATTCAAGTTCTTTAATGAGTGTTGCTTCAGAGAATCTGGTTTTTGGGGTTGTGACCTTTTCGATCGATAATACTTCTTTCGCATTCAGTTCCTGATTCAGTGTCAAATGAGGTAGATGCTTGTCTTTGGTCTTTAAATCATTATAGACTTTCAGATAACCATCGAACTTCTCAACGGAACCTTCTGCCTGGTAGATGTGACCTGATGATTCTAACGTGACTTTCGTCACATCAAAGATCGCTGGAGCCATGAGGCTTGCGAGTGTTCTGGTATAAATACGCTTGTAGAGTCTGAATTCATCTTTGGAGAGATATTGTTCAAGATCTTCAGGGGTACGGTCTAAGGATGTTGGACGAATGGCTTCATGTGCGTCTTGAGCATTGTCTTTGGTGGTGACACTGTATTTGCCCAAATAAGGCTTTCCATAGTGTTTGTTGATGAATGCTTGCGCTTCATGAACAAAAGGATCCGCAAGGCGGTTAGAGTCTGTTCTCATGTAGGTAATGAGTCCAACGAGTTCTCCGTGAATCTCTTTACCTTCATATAAGGCTTGTGCGACGGACATCGCACGTGCCGCAGACATTGATAAGTTATTGATTGCATCCTGTTGTAGGGTCGATGTGATGAAGGGAGGTTTCGGATTCCGTTTAGATTCCTTAGCAACAATATCGGTCACTTTGAATGGGTTCACGGATTCTAAGACGATCTGATCCGCTTCTGCCTTGGAAAGTCGTTTCTTTTCAGGAATGACATAATCCGCTTTCAGGTGATAAAGGTGCGCTTCGATTTCATAATACGTTTCAGGAATGAATGCTTCGATTTCCTTTTCAAGATCGACGATCAGTTTCAGTGCAACGCTTTGCACACGACCTGCAGATTTGCTCTTGATCTTGTTTTGGAGGAGTTTGGAGAGTTTGAATCCGATGATCCGGTCTAAGATACGTCTGGCTTCTTGGGAGAATACCAAATGTTTATCGATTGGTCTTGGATGATTGAGTGCTTCTAGGATGGCGGGTTTGGTGATTTCACGAAAGACAATACGGTTACTGGCCAGAGGATCTAATCCTAAGAGTTCTGCCAGATGCCAGCCAATCGCTTCACCTTCACGGTCAGGGTCGGTTGCAATCAGTACTTCTCTACCCTTGGCTTTTGTCTGAAGTTCCTTGACCAAAGCCTGTTTGCCATCGATGATGACATAACGAGGTGTAAATTCATTTTCGATATCGAGTCCGAGTCCTTCAGATCCGGAAGTCGATAAGTCTCTCACATGTCCTTTCGATGACAAAACAAGCACGTCGTTTCCGACATAACTGGCGATAGTTTTCGATTTGGATGGTGATTCGACAATGATCAGTTTTTTATTCAAGCACAACACCTCTTTACCATTTCCATTATAGTGTTAAGAACGACAAAGTCAAGGACTAAAATTGTGTGATTTTTTATATATATTTAAAGAATATATATGATTTTTATCCCACTCTATCCTATGATTTTCAGAGATGGATTGCTATAAAAAAGAAAAAGAAGCTCATCACTTCTTCTTGAGCATACTCTTGATGGGTTCATAAGTCTTCCTGTGAATCGGGGTAATCCCATAGCGTTCAATCGCTTCTAGATGTTGTTTGGTGCCATATCCTTTGTGCTGTTTGAATCCGTATTCCGGGAAGATTTTATCCATTTCAAGCATGTAGGCATCTCTTGTGGTTTTGGCAACTATCGACGCTGCTGCAATCGATACGGATAGTGCATCGCCCTTGATTAAGGAAAGATATGGGATATCGATTTCCATGGGCATCGCATCAATCAACAGAAACTCAGGTTTGATTTTGAGCTGACCAATCGCGGATAACATCGCTTCTCTGGCTGCCCTATAGATATTGATCAGATCGATTTCTTCAACCGATGCGATGCCGATCCCGATCGCGAGTGCCTGTTTTTTGATTTCGATTAAAGCAAGATCTCTTTGTTTTTCAGTGAGTTTTTTGGAATCATCGACATACGTGAAGGTCGCACCTTTTTTCAAGATGACTGCTGCAGCGACCACCGGTCCTGCAAGAGGTCCTCTACCCGCCTCATCGACACCCGCAATCAGATGGATGCCCTTGTCATATAAGTCTTGTTCATACTGATAGAGTTTCGGGTCTGTCAAAGGAGAGTCCTCCTAATTGCTTGTTTCTGATATCGGTTAAGACAATGGTATAGACTCTGTCATAGTCAATCTCGCCGCCTCTGACGAGACATCCGCGTTTGGTGCCGATCTTATCAAGCATTGCCTGCAGATCATCATTTGCAGTAATCTCATATTTTTCAGTGAGTCGTTTCAAATAATGCGTCTTCAAGAAATTAAGAGCATAGAACACCACTTCTGTTTCAGGGAGAATCTTATCCTTGATCGCGCCAGTCACTGCAAGATGCATGCCAACCGTTTGGTCTTCAAACTTAGGCCATAAGACACCTGGGGTATCGAGGAGTTCAAAGTCAGAACCCATCTTGATCCATTGTTGTGCTTTGGTGACACCTGGCGTGTTACCTGTTTTGGTTGCCCCTGACTTGGATAAGGTATTGATCAGTGTCGATTTTCCGACATTCGGGATCCCTAGAATCATGGTTCGAAGCGGTCTTTCCTTCAAACCTTTCGCTTTTTCGCGGTCTAACTTATCTTTCAAAACCTCGCGCGCGAGCGCGTTTATCTTATTGACGTTCTTCCCTGTTTGGGCATCAATCTTCAAAGTATGGTAACCTTTGGCTTCATATAGACTGATGTATTGGTTTAAAATCCGTTCGTCTGATAAATCCATCTTATTGAATAATAGAAGAATGGGTTTCTTATCGACAATCTTGGTCAGTTCTGGATTCATGGATGAAAAGGGAAGTCTTGCATCGAGTAGTACCAAGACGATATCCATGAGTTTGACTTTTTCTCTGATTTCACGAAGGGATTTGAACATGTGACCAGGAAACCATTGAATCTGTTTCGATGATACGTTCATGAGACACCTCCGAGAGGCCAAAGTCTGAAGATCACTTTGCCAACGATATCTTTTTCATGAACCGCACCAAAGGATCTCGAATCTGTCGATCCATTGGCGTTATCACCTAAGATGATATAAAAACCATCATCAAGTCTGCCATTTGAAATCGATTCACTGATTTCGTTGATCCCTGCCTGATCAACGAGGTACGTCGTTCCTGAAGTAGAAACAAGTCTTTTTCCGTTGATCCAGATCGATGAATAAACGGAATCAATATTGACAAAGTTCACCTGATCGCCTGGCATACCATAAACGCGCTTGACATAGTATTCATCTTCAATGTAATCGAGCATATACGTCACAACAACATCGTTTCTCTTAGGTAAATAGTTAAAATGATAGACCACCACACGGTCTCCTGAGTTCAGTGTCGGATTCATCGAACTGTGCTTCACATCAGAAGGGAGCGCGATGAACATGAAAAACATGAAAATCGCCATCATCGAGACACTTAAGAAAGAGAGCCAGTCTAAGAATTCATAACGATACTTGAATAGAAAGCCAGGTTGTGTCACTTCTTTGGTATGACGTACGGTTTGAATCGCAAGAATCACTGAAAAAAGGGACATCACGGCTGCAATTGCAAACCCGGTCATGCCCCATGTCAAATCCAGTTTGGTGACATCGAGTGCGTAAATGATCACGCAGAGCACCATCAAGATGATGCTGAAAATCAAAGTCTGATACGCCTTTTTCAGTGTCATGACGATCCTGTCCTAATCGTGTCCGAGAATGTTTTTCAGTGCGTTAACAGACACCAAGACATCTCTGGCTTTCGTGCCTTGAGCAGGCGCGACGATTTCATATTGTTCAAGCATTTCCACAAGTTTCTGTGCGCGGTTGAATCCGATTTCAAATTCTTTTTGAATGCCATTGATCGAAGCATTTCCAGTTTGCACCACGAAATACGCGACATCTTCAAAGAGATCATCGGTGATGATTTCTTTGTTTCTGGCTTGTTGCTTTAAGGCTTCATGTTCAAAGATGTATTCTGGCTGGTATTGCTTTCTGATGAAATCAGTGACTGCATAGATTTCCTCATCAGGAATATAGGCGCCTTGCAGACGATGTGCGCGGTCGCTACGTTTGAGAAGCATATCGCCTTTACCGAGAAGCGTTTCAGCGCCTGCGCCGTCAAGAATCGTCGTTGAATCGACAAATGAAGAGACTTTGAAGGCGATACGTGCTGGAATGTTGGATTTGATGGTGCCTTTGACGACATCGGTTGTCGGTCTTTGGGTTGCAACGAGTAAATGGATCCCTGCAGCTCTTGCCTTTTGAGTGAGGCGCTGAATGGAGTCTTCGACTTCATGGGCAGCAACCATCATCAAATCTGCAAGCTCATCGATTACAATCACGATATAAGGCATCTTCGGTAAATCAACAAGTCCTCGTTTCACATTGTCATTGAAGGTTTTGATGTCTCTTGATCTCGAGTTGGCAAATGTCTGGTAACGTCTTTCCATCTCAGATACTGCCCAACCTAAGGCTGCTGCAGCCATCTTGACATCGGTGATGACCGGTGTAACGAGATGGGGTAGATTGTTATAGGGGGTAAGCTCGACCATCTTCGGATCAATCAAAATGAGTTTTAGGTCTTTCGGTGAATTTTTGAGCAATAAGCTTACCAAAACTGTATTCACACAGACGCTCTTTCCGGAGTTGGTTGCACCAGCAATGAGTCCATGAGGCATTGCTTGAATGTCAATATAGATGTTTTCACCGTCGATATCCACACCAAGGGCGATCTTTAAGGGATGCTCCGTGTCATCTAGGAATTCTTTGGTATCGACGACATTACCAAAGGCAACGATTTCAGGTTTTACGTTCGGCACTTCAAGACCGACATAGGGTTTTCCTGGAATCGGTGCTTCAATACGAATCGAACGTGATGCAAGATTCATCATCAGATTGTCTTCGATATTCAAAATACGCTTGACGTTGACTCCTGGCTCAAGTGCGATTTCATAACGGGTAACCGTCGGTCCTTTTTTTGACCCTGAAACAGATCCTTCAATACCAAACTGGGAAAGGGTTGCATTGATGACATCGATCTGATCCAAAAGCCACTGAGGTTTTTCATTCAAGTCTCTGTCTTTCTTTGAGAAGAGTCGAATACTTGGAAACTGATATACGGGGTCGTTTTTAGGCATTAAGACATATTTGCCTTGGAATGTGGGCTGAGTCTCTTCTTCTCTTCTTGAAGATCCGAATTCTGAAGTGACAACCGGTTTACCTTCAGGAAGTGGTCTTCGCTTGTAGGTATCAACAGAGGGTTCTCTTTCTATCCTTGGTTCTTCAAAGACAGGTTGAACCACCGCAACTTTACGGGGTTCCGGATTGGCCTTGAAAGGCACAGGATCTGGACCTTTGCTGACATCCTTGTATCGAGAGCCAATCGGAGAAATGACTTTTCTGACTTGGACATCTTCTTTTTCTTTTTCATTGGTTGGCACATAACTGGACTTACCAAAATACTCTTCTCTTGTGTTGTTAGAGACGATGTTGGTGAACTCATAGTATTTGTTGCCATGCTTTCTGACAGCTTCCGCTTCAGTGAGTTTAGGTTTCGTTCTGAATGCATCAAAACGGCGTGTCGTATCACCCGTATCTTTGATGGTGAATGGCACAGTGACGACGTCCTTGACACTTCTGCCAAAGATTGGTGATACGAATCTTGAAGTCTTATATTTCTGCTTGCCACGGATCCCTTCAAGTTTGACGAACTGAAAAATGACGAAAGGTTCTTTGCTAACGGGTAGTTCTTGTTCGTGCTTTTGTTTTCTCATTGTTCTTTCGCCTCCTTCATCAGATCTTTTTGAATTTCTTCGTAGAGTTTATCCACATCGGTCGCCATCGTTTTATCGACATTGAACACTTTCTTGGAATAAATCTTATAGGTCTCTTCACCGGTAATGGCAATCAGTGCCAAACCAATTTTCACAAGCATGATGTTGATCACTTGTTCTTGGGTGAGTCTTCTGAACCAGTAAACCGGATTCATGATATTCAGTAAACCAATCGCTGCGGATGTGACCTTGCCATATTTCTTGGCTGTTTTGACGATCGCCGATTGTTCGATTTTCGTTTTGGTTACATTCATTTCGACAATCTTGGAAATCGTCATGCCTCTGAACATTCTTAAGATCTTACCGCTCATCACCTGTTCAAGACGGTTCGTGATGTAATGATTGAGAAGTAGCGTTTCATCAATCGTGAGTTCTAGGTAAGGATATTTGGAGAATGGATAGAATTTTTTCGCGATATCAATTGAGAGTTCTTTATTGATCTCGAGTAGATAAGAACCATATCCCACTGAATTTCTGGTTTCTTTGTCTTTAAACTGCTTTTGAGCATCTTGGATCAGCCACTTGATTTCTGCTTCATCGATATCGGTTTCATCGACACCTCTGAGTTTCAATCCTTTGTTCATGCTTTTGATGACTGCATACAGATAAATCATCAAGAGAATCAAAAAGCCAAAGCTGACGCCAATCAGGAAGCTGATCAGTGCTGATAAATCGAATGTGATGGGGCCAAGCGTGTATAAAATAGGCATCTTTGAATTCCTCCTTATAGATTATTATATCACGCTTCTTTAAGTTCGTGATAGAATATCACAAGGTCATCATCTTGAATGGAGCCAACAGTTTCAATGAAAACGTGCTCATGGTCAAATCCTTGTAAAGGCAGCATGTTTTCCTTGTAATTCATAAGTTTTATGAGATAATGAGATGGTGACAAGATCATGGGATCATGATTTGAAAGGATTTAATCGATATGGATAAGTATTTCATTGCATTAGACTTAGATGGATCTCTGTTGAACAAACAAGGAGAGTTAACACCCTTAACCATCAAAGTGGTTCAAACATTAAAAAATATGGGACACACGATGGTGGTTGCGACCGGCCGTCCTTTTTCAGGTGCCATCGGCAAATATACGGAATTGGGTTTGGATACTGCTTTGGTCACGGATAATGGTGGCTCGATCGAGCATCCAACCGATCATTCATTTCCGAAACAAAAGACTTACATTCCGATGGAGATGATGCATCAGCTTTTTGATCATGTGAAGCCTTATATCATCTCATCTTTCTTCAGTATCGATGAAATCGTTTATGCTTATAAGTATGAACCCAAACTGGAATCCTATTTCAGTGGTGTCAATAGCGGAAACGTCATTCACGGCGAATTGTCCAGTTTCAACATCTCGCCGACAGGACTCGTCTTTTTGATTCATCACGACAAACAACAAGCATTTGAATCCTATATCAAAGACACATTTGGACATACGTTATCCCAGCGTCTCTGGGGTGCTGATCCGTTTGCAGCGATTTATGAAGTCTATTTGAAGCACATTTCAAAAGCTTCTGCATTACGCTATCTCTTGGATCATTACGGGATTGATCATTCGAAATGGATCGCATTTGGTGATGGCATCAACGACGTAGAAATGATCCGTGATGCAGCACTCGGGGTTGCCATGAAAAACTGCGTGGATGAGTTAAAACCGGTTTGTAAAGACATGACGACGTATGATCACGATGAAGAAGGCATTGCTCAGTATCTGATCAAGTTCTTCGATTTGAAAGAATTCTTGTAGGCGAAAGCCTACTTTTTTTTATGCTTATCTATGAAAAAAGACATTGGACAAAGGGACCAATGCCTTTAGACAATCTATGATTTTGAATATCGATGATCGAAATCAATTATCTCTTTGATTTTATAGACATGTGTGAATGACTTGACGTTTCTGATCAGACTCATAGGCGATATCAATCAAACGCATCACACGAAGCACTTGTTCATTCTTGATCCATGGCTCATGTCCGTTGATCGTATCGACAAAGTTTGAATAAAACTCGAAGATATTGCCGTAAACGATATCGAGTGGTTCAGTGATCGTGGAATCATCTGTTCTTGGTGCCATCGTTTTGGTGAGTCCCGCACCAGCAACAATCGGTTTGGCATCTGCTTCATCCGTATGCTTTAATTTGACGATTCTGCCATTCATATGCCAATCATCTATCATCGCTGTACCTTTTTGAAACTTGATAAACCATTTCGGCAGATTTTGTAAATTGATGGTACCCACATCACACAGTGCAGTTTTCCCACTTTCAAAGGTCAGAAAGAGCCAAAAGCCATCATCTGCATCTTCTTCAAGTGCATAACTCAGTTTGCAATAGACTTCTGTGATCTTTTCATCAATCATCAGCAAGAGACGGTCTAACATATGCACACCCCAGTCCAGGAGCATGCCACCACCAAAAGCTTTGACTCTTCGCCAATCGGTAGGAATCCCTCTTGAGCCGAACACTCTTTGTTCAACATGATACATCTTACCGAGAGACTCTGAATCGTAGAGTTTCTTGATCGTGAGGAAATCTTCATCCCATCGTCTGTTTTGATGGACCATGAAGACGCGATGGGTCTTTTGTTGAACGTCGATGATATGGATGAGTTGCTGACTGTTCAGTGTGACAGGCTTTTCGCAAATCACATGTTTGCCTGCCTCCATTGCAGCAATCGATAATGCTTCATGAAAATGATTGGGAGTTGCAATCAATACCACATCAACCAATGGATCAAGTAGAACCTCATCGAATGCATCATAACAGAACAAACCCTGTGAACGTGCATCTTTTGTGACAGTTGCATCGATATCATAGATACCTCGGACTTGAAGGGTTGTTTGTTTCTTGAGTAAGTGATAATGCTGTTTGCCCATGCCTCCAAAACCGACAATGACCAATGAATATGTTTTATTCATGACTTAACCTTCTTTACTGGATATTTCTGATGTAGTGTATGCTTTGCGTGATACCCTGATCAATTTTTTCAAACGAATCTTCAAACGCTTTGTCTTCAAACTCGATGATGTAGTGACCACTGTATCCGATCTCTTTCAATGTCTTAAAGAACGCTTTCCAGTTGATCTCTCCAAGACCTGGCAATTTCGGAGACATGTAGTGAAGTGGTGGTACCAAAATGCCATAATGATTGAGTTTTTCACGATCGATTAAGGCATCTTTGATATGGATGTGAAAAATTCGATCTTTGAACTGTTTCAATACTTGGATATAATCCATCTGTTGCCATACAAAGTGAGATGGATCAAAATTCAGACCAAAGTTACGATTTGGAATCCGTTTGAACATCTCTTCGAATATAGCAGGTGATGTTGCAAGATTCAATCCGCCTGGATACTCATCATAGGTAAATATCATCGGACAATTCTCAAACGCGATTCTCACATCATACGCTTCAGCGAGTTCAACAATCTGTTTCCATGTCTTGACAAACAAATCCATATTTTCTGCATGACTTAAGTATTTGTTTCTCCCAATGAAGGTTGTGATCTGGTGGATACCCAGTGCACTTGCAGCATAGATGAGTTTCTTGATATGATTGATGGCCTGTTGAGCTTTGACGGGATTCGGATCTAAAGGATTCGGATAATAACCGAGTGAAGAGATTTCGATATGATATTGTTTCAGTACATGTTTGACACGCTCGATGTTTTCAATCGATAAGTCTTCGGCATTGAAATGACTTGTTCCGGCATATCTTCTGGATTCTTTTTGCTGTGGCCAGCATGCGAGCTCAACAGAATCGAGTCCTTTGCTGTGTGCATAATGAATCGCTTCTTCAAAAGTCATATCACCGAGAATCGCTGTGAGTATGCCTAATTTAAACTGACTCATCAAAAATCACTTCTTTCCCGCTTTTCGCAGATTGATAAATAGCATCCAAGATCTTCGTGACAACAAACGCTTCTTCAGGTTTCACGAGTGGTTCTTTGTCTTCAAGGATTGCTTCTAACCATTGTTTGTTTTCTAAATAACCAGGATCCTTCTTCGTGCCTGCAAAGTATGCGATGGCTCCACCCTTGGTTTTGCTTTCTTCAGTGAGTAAACCATGATGTGCACGGTTGAAGACGAGGTCATCCCCTTCATAACTCATGCCAGAAATCAGTTCAGCACCTGCTTTGGTTCCACACAGTGTGGTTGCTGCTTCCTTGGCATCTCTTAAGTTAATTGCCCAAGAAGCTTCAAGATAGACAACTGCACCATTCTTGAAATGGATCATGCCCATGGCAGAATCTTCAACTTCGAATGTCTTGGGATCCCAGGGTCCGAAGAGATTACCTTCAAATTGGTCAGCCATCTTGTGGAAGACAGTGCCTGAGACAGATTTCGGTTCATAATTCTGCATCATCCATAACGTGAGATCCAGTGCGTGTGTACCGATATCAATGAGCGGTCCACCGCCTTGTAAAGCCTTATTGGGGAAAACACCCCAAGTCGGCACAGCGCGGCGTCTCACTGCATGAGCGCGTGCATAATAGATATCACCTAAATCACCTTGGTCACAAGCTTTTTTAAGGGATTGTGTTTCCGGACGCAAACGGTTCTGATAACCGATGGTGAATTTCTTGCCAGATTTCTTCCATGCATCCATCATTTTTTGAGCTGCTACAGTGTTATCTGCCATTGGCTTTTCACAAAGCACGTGCTTACCAGATTCGAGTGCCTTGATGGTGATTGGGCTGTGATCGACATTCGGTGTCAAGACATGGACAGCATCCAAATCAAGTTTCAGTAAGTCTTCATAGTTTGCAAAGACTTGTGCTTCTTTAGTTCCAAATTTGTCACAAGCTTTTTGAGCTCTTTCGATTTTCTTGTCGCTGAATGCGACGAGTTCACAATATTCTGACAATTGGCTGAGTGCTGGCAAGTGCTTCTGATTGGCAATACCGCCGCAACCAATGATTCCAATTTTTAGTTTTCTTTTCTCCATGATGATTCCCTCTTTTATATCGTGATTTCTCGTTCGACTGCACCACCAAAAGGTACAGGCACATAAGGTGTTCTGATCGCAATCTCAAGTTTGACTTGATGCTTGCCTTTGGACAAACCTCCGTCTTTGTAGACTAAGATGGTCGCTTCATTACCGTATTCCCATTTGTAGGTTGAAACAGTCTTCATTTCGGGTAAAGTGAACCAAACCAGCTGGTCTGGTGTAAATCTGATGTTTTCAGATGGCATTTTGATGCCATCGACAGTGACTTCGATCAAGTGAATCATGGAAAGCGGTACTGAACGATAGTAACTGATGAATGTTTTGAGTTCAAAACCGGTCGTATGACCTTCGTTTTTGACATTCTGACAACTGTTTTTTCTGAAGATATAACGTTCAAACATCAGAGCGTACCTCCTTCAATCAGCTTTTTCATGTACTGTTGATGTCTGATGACTTGTTGCCATCCATCAACAGGTTCATCTTCTGGTGCAAAGCGATTGCCTTCATATTCTGTTGAAACGTAACCGCTCCAATGATGCTTCTGTAAGTATGCAAATA